>NZ_JBHWBP010000229.1:0-12447 GCF_042735575.1 Streptomyces sp. NPDC059564
GGTGTAGGGGTGCTGCGGGTTCTCGTAGAGGGACTTCTTGTCCCCGATCTCGACGATCCGGCCGAGGTACATGACGGCGACCCGGTCGCTGACCCGTTTGACGACCGAGAGGTCGTGCGCGATGAACACGTAGGCCAGGCCCAGTTCGGTGCGCAGCCGTTCCATCAGGTTGACGATCTGCGCCTGGACGGAGACGTCGAGGGCCGAGACCGGTTCGTCCGCGACGACCAGCCGGGGGTTGGTGGCCAGCGAGCGGGCGATGCCGATGCGCTGCGCCTGGCCGCCGGAGAACTCGTGCGGGTAGCGGTCGATGTGCTCGGGGATCAGCCCGGTCAGCTCCATCAGGTCGGCGGCCCGGCGGCGGGCGTCCCCCGCGCTCCAGCCCTGGACCAGCAGCGGGTCGGAGATGATCCGGGCCACGGTCTGGCGGGGGTTGAGGGAGGAGTGCGGGTCCTGGAAGACCATCTGGATGTTCCTGCGCAGCGGTCGCAGTGCGCCCTGGGAGAGCCGGCTGATGTCCTTGCCCTCGAACTCCACGCTGCCGGAGGTGGGCTGCAGCAGCCGCACCAGCATCCGGCCGGTGGTGGACTTGCCGCAGCCCGACTCCCCCACCAGGCCGAGGGTCTGGCCCGCGGCCAGGTCGAAGGAGACCCCGTCGACGGCCCTGACGGGCGCGCCGCGGCGGCCGGTCAGCGAGCGTCTGCCGGGGAAGGTCATGGTCAGGTCCCGTACGGACAGCAGGGGCCGGGCGGTGGTGTCGGTGCCGGTCATCGGGCCGCCTCCTCGGGGCTGCGGACTCCCGCGAAGTGGCAGGCCACCGCGCGCCGCGGCCCGTCCCCGTACGGTACGAACGCCGGTCGCTCCCCGGTGCAGCGGTCGGCGGCGCGGACGCAGCGGGGGGCGAAGGCGCAGCCGGGGGCGGGGGCCAGCAGGGAGGGCGGGGAGCCGGGGATGGAGGGCAGGGGCACGTCGTCCGCGGTGTCGAGGCGGGGCAGGGAGTCGAGCAGGCCCCGGGTGTAGGGGTGGGCGGGCTCCGCGAACAGTTCGTCGGCGGGGGCCTGTTCGGCGGCGCGGCCGCCGTACATGACGAGCACCTCGTGGGCGACCCGGGCCACCACCCCCAGGTCGTGGGTGATCATCACGACGCCGAGGCCGCGCTCCTGCTGGAGGCGGGCGAGCAGCTCCAGGATCTGGGCCTGGACGGTGACGTCGAGGGCGGTGGTCGGCTCGTCGGCGATGAGCAGGTCGGGTTCGCAGGCCAGGGCCATGGCGATCATGGCGCGCTGGCGCATGCCGCCGGAGAACTGGTGCGGGTACTCGCCGGCCCGGCGGGCCGGTTCGGGGATGCCGACCTCGCCGAGCATGTCGACGGCCCGCTTGCGCGCGGCGGCCCGCCCGGCCTTGAAGTGCACCCGGAAGTGCTCGGCGATCTGCTCGCCGACGGTGTAGTAGGGGTGCAGGCTGGACAGCGGATCCTGGAAGATCATGGCCATCCTGCGGCCGCGCACCGTGGACAGCTCCTTCTCGGAGAGCCCGGTGAGTTCCCTTCCGGCGAGGGCGACGGATCCGGTGACCTCGGCGCCGGCCCGGTGCAGGCCCATGACGGCGAGGGAGGTGACGGACTTGCCGGAGCCGGATTCGCCGACGATGCCGAGGGTGCGTCCGGCCTCGACGGTGAAGCCGAGTGAGTCGACGGCGCGTACGGTGCCGCGCGGGGTGGTGAACGTGACGCGCAGATCGCGCACTTCGAGCAGGGGTGGTGCGGCGGCCATCAGTACCTCACCCTCGGGTCGACGACGGCGTACAGGAGGTCGACGGCGAGGTTCGCGACGACGATGAAGAAGGCGGCGAGCAGGGTGACCCCGAGGACGACGGGCTGGTCCGAGGCGACGAGGGCGCCGTAGAACAGCCTGCCGATGCCCGGGAGTCCGAAGATGGACTCGGTGATCACGGCTCCGGCGAGCAGCCCGCCGAGGTCCATGCCGAAGATGGTGAGGATCGGGGTCATCCCGGAGCGCAGCCCGTGCTTGACCACGACGGTGCGCTCGGGCATGCCCTTGGCGCGGGCGGTACGGATGTACGGCTCGGCCATCGCTTCGATCATCGAGCCGCGGCTCTGGCGGGCGTACATGGCGGCGTAGAGCAGGGCGAGCGCCGTCCAGGGGAGCAGCAGGTTCGAGGCCCAGCCGAGCGGGTCGTCGGTGAGGGCCTGGTAGGAGGGGTACGGCAGGAGCCCCGCGATGCGGATCACCCCGTAGATCAGCATGACGGAGGTGAAGTAGACCGGCAGGGACGCGGCGGCGACGGCGCCGACCATGAGGGCCTTGTCGGTGGCGGTGTCCTTGCGCAGGGCGGCGGTGACGCCGGCGCCGAGGCCGAGGACGAGCCAGAGGGCGGCGGCGCCGACGGCGAGGGAGGCGGAGACGGGCAGCCGGTCCATGAGGAGGTCCCAGACGGGCAGGGAGTTCTCGTACGAGTAGCCCAGGCAGGGGAAGTCGCACTGGACGGCGTACTGGCCGGTGCCGAGGGTGCGGCCGGTGAAGATGCCGGTGAGGAAGTCGAGGAACTGGCGCCAGACGGGCTGGTCGAGGCCCAGGTAGGCCCGTACGTCGGCGAGGCGTTCGGCGCTGCACGTCTTGCCGCAGGCCGCGGCGGCGGGGTCCGAGGGCAGGACGTAGAAGATGAGGAAGGTGACGGCGGCGATGGCCAGGAGGACCCCGGCCAGGGCGAGCAGCCGGCGGACGAGGTAGAGGATCACGTGCGGCCGCCCCTCGGGTCGAGGATGTCGCGCAGGGCGTCACCGAGGAGGGTGAAGGCGAGCACCGCGAGGAAGAGGAAGACGCTCGGGATGACGAAGTACATGGGGTCGGTCTCGTAGAAGGCCACGGACTCGGCGATCATCTGGCCCCACGAGGGGGTGGGCGGCCGGACGCCCACGCCGAGGTAGCTGAGGGCCGCCTCGGTGCTGATCATGCCGGGGATGAGGAGGGTCGTGTAGGCGATGACCGGGCCCGAGACGCCCGGGAGGATGTCGCGGGTGAGGATCCGCCAGGAGCTCGCGCCGCCGACGCGGGCGGCGTCGACGTACTCGCGGTGTTTGAGGGAGAGGGTCTGGCCGCGGACGACGCGGGCGACGCCCGGCCAGCCGAAGAGGCCGATGACGGCGGTCATCAGGACGATCCGGTTGACGTCCTTGGCCACCGACAGCATCGCGATCATGAAGATGAGGCTGGGGAAGGACATCGTCAGGTCCATCAGGCGGGACAGGACGGCGTCGGTGCGGCCGCCGAAGTAGCCGGCGGCGATCCCGGCGGCGGTGCCCGCCAGGACGACGATGGCGGTGGCGGCGAAGGCGATCAGGAGGGAGACCTGGGCGCCGTGGACGACGCGGGCGAACAGGTCGCGGCCGGTGACGGGTTCGACGCCGAGCCAGTGCTCGGGGCTGATCCCGCCGAGGGAGCCGAGGGGCTGCCCGCCGAGGTAGGGGTCGATGGCGGCCTTGTCGAACGCGTCCGGGGACCAGCCGCCGAGGGCGCCCAGCCAGGGGGCGGCCAGGGCCATCAGGACGAAGAGCAGGACGACGCCGAGGCTGACGCGGACGGCGGGGCGGCGGCGCAGTTCCCGCCGGGCGAGCTGCCAGGGGCTGCTGCCGGGCGCCACGCCCTTGGCCGGTGCGGCCGGGTCCGGGGCGGCGGGGCGGGCGGTGGCCGGTCCGGGGGCGCCGGGTCCGGTGCCGCCCGGTGCGGTGGTGGTCATGGTGTCGCTGGCCTCCGGATCCTCAGCCCTGGCTCTTCGAGGGGTCCTTGAGGCCGACCGTCGCGTAGTCGATCTCTCCGGTCCACGCGGGGTGGCCGAAGGCGCCCGCGATGTTGGGGCCGACGAGGAGCGGCTTGCGCTCCAGCAGGACCGGGATGGACGGGGCCTTCTTCATGAGCTCCGCGTCCAGGTCGATCCAGGCCTGGTTGGCCTGCTTCGCGTCGGCCATGTTGTTGATCTCGTCGATCCGCTTCATGGTCGCCTCGTCGCGGAACTGGCTGTAGTTGCCCTGGTTGCCCTTGTCCTTGATGGTGCGTCCGTCGAAGACGAAGGGCATCCAGGTGGAACCGGAGGGGTAGTCGGGGCACCAGCCGGTGAAGGTCATGTCGGGGGTGGTGGAGAGGTCGCCGATCACGTCGTAGTACGCGCCCGGGTCGACGGTGTCGATGACGACCTCGATGCCCGCGCGGGACAGGCCCTGCTGGAGGGCCTCGGCGACGCCCTTGTCGCCGGTGGAGACGGAGAGCGAGACCTTGAGCTTCTCCTTGCCGGCGGCCTTGAGGAGTTCCTTGGCCTTGGCCGGGTCGCCCGCCGGGGCGATCTTGAGCGTGTCCGCCTGCTTGCCGCCGGACAGGGCCGGGGGCAGGTAGGCGGTGGCGATCTCGTTGAGGGCCGGACCGCCGTTCGCGGTGATGACGGCCTCCTTGTCGACGGCGTACTGCACGGCCTCGCGGACCTTGGGGTCGTCGAAGGGGGCGCGGGAGTTGTTCAGGAACAGCATCTCGGTACAGCCCTTGGACTCCGCGATCAGGCGGGACTTGACGTCCGGCTTGGGCAGCACCTTGGGGGCGCTCTCGGGCCGCATGTCGGCGTACTGGACGGTGGAGGCGTCGGCGGCCTCCCCGGCGATGATGCGGTCGTCGATCTGGCCGCCCTTGAGGCCCATGACCACGACGAACTTGTCGGGGTAGGCCTTGCGCACGCTGTCGGTCTTCGCGTCCCAGTGCTCGTTGCGGACCAGGACGAGCTTCTTGTCGCGGTCGTAGGACTCGATCTTGTACGGGCCGGAGGAGAACGGACGGGAGTCGTACTGGGTGCCCTTCTCCTGGGACTGCGGGACGGGCGAGAAGGTGGGGAGCGTGGCGGTCGCGGAGAACTCGGCGACCGGGCGCTTCAGTTCGAAGACGATCGTGCGGTCGTCGGGGGTCTTGACGGAGTCGAGGTGCCGGCCCTGCAGGGGGCCCTTGTAGCCCTCGGTGCCCGCCAGGTACTGGGCGGCGTAGTCGGGGCCACCGGTGAGGTCGGGGGCGAAGGAGCGCTCGACGTTGTACTTGACGTCCTGGGCCTTGATGGGCGAGCCGTCCTCGTACTTCACGCCCTCCTTGAGGGTGAAGGTCCAGGTCTTGCCGCCGTTGGAGGGGGTGCCGAGGTCGGTGGCGAGGTCGGGGACCAGCTCGCTGCCGGCCTTGCCGGGCTCGGCCTTGAAGGTGACGAGCGTGCGGTAGAGCAGCCGGGTCCCGAAGTCCATCGTCGGCAGCACCCAGTTGCGGGCCGGGTCGAGGTGGGAGAAGTCCTGGTTGGACAGGACGGTGAGGGTGCCGCCCTTGACGGCGGTGCCGCCGAGGACCTTTCCGTCGTTCGCGGCGGCCGGGTTGGCCGCGGAGGGTCCGGCGTTCGAGCCCTTCTTGGGGTCGGAGCAGCCCGTGGCACCGAGTGCGAGAGCGGCCACCACGGCGGTGGCGAGGGCGAGTTGGGTGCGCTTGGTCATGGGTCACTCCAGTGAAGGGCCGCGCTTTAGGATGTGACCGGTAACATAGTAATGTGAAATTGTACTGACAAGGGGTTGGCGGCGCCGTTATCCAGCCGTGTCCAAATCCCGTACGTGAAAACGCAGTTGGGCGGCACCTGCCACACGGGCCGGTGCCGCCCAACGGGTCGGGGAAGCGGGAGGGTGGGGCTACAGGCCGGAGCCGAGGCCTCCCGGGGTGCGGCCGACCGGTTCGTCGCGGCCCTGGGCCCACAGGGAGCGGACGTGGCCGAGGTGGCGGTGCATGCAGGCCTCGGCGGCCTCGGAGTCTCCGGTGAGCATCACGTCGAGGAGTTCGATGTGCTCCTCGGCGGAGGAGACCAGCTTGCCGGCCTCGTCCAGGCCCGTCAGTCCGTAGAGGCGGGAGCGCTTGCGCAGGTCGCCGACGGTCTCGACCAGGCGGTCGTTGCCCGCGAGGGCGAGCAGGCTCAGGTGGAAGCGGCGGTCGGCCTCCAGGTAGCCGATGAGGTTGTGCTCGCGGGCGCTGGTGACGATCTCCTCGGCGATGGGGCGCAGGGCCTCCAGCTGCCCGGCCGTGGCGATCTTCGTGATCCGGCCGATGGTCGGGACCTCGATCATCGTGCGCAGTTCGGTGTACTGGTCGAGGTCGCGCTCGCTGACCTCGGTGATCCGGAACCCCTTGTTGCGGACCGGCTCGACCAGGCCCTCGCGGGCGAGGTCGAGCATGGCCTCGCGCACCGGCGTGGCGGAGACGCCGAGTTCGGAGGCGAGGCCGGGGGCCGAGTAGACGCTTCCGGGGCGCAGCTCGCCCGCGATGAGCGCTGCCCGCAGGGCGTGGCCGACCTGATCGCGGAGCCGTTCCTGGGCCTTGATGAGACTGTGCTGTTTCAGGTCACCCATTGCTTTTCCTCCGAGACCCCCGACACTGCCGACGAGCAGAGGAACAGCGTACAATGTCACGTTGCGCTGTTCGCCCCGGCGGCCCTGAACAGCGCGACCGCCACAGCGAGATCCTCCCAGGCCATGCCCACGCTCTTGAAGAGCTGTGGACAACTCGGCCGCCCTCCCCGCGGAATCCGGCCGGAGACCAGGTCGGCGAGCGTTCCGCTGATATGACCGGGACCGATGGCGCCCTCCGCCTCCGGGATCAGCAGGTCCCCCGCCTCGCGCAGCGCCGCCGCGCGCGACTCCACGTACACGGCCGCGCGTCGCACGAGGGCCGTGTCGGTCTCGCGGGCGTCCGGCTCGTGCGAGCCGACGGCGACGACCAGCGCCCCCGGGGCCACCAGCCGACCGTCGAAGAGGGGTTCGCGGGCCGTGGTGCAGCAGACGACCAGGTCCGCGCCGGCCACGTCCCCGGGGCTGCCGGTGCGTGCCGCCAGGCCCCGGGTACGGGCGTACGCGGCCAGCTCGCGCGCCCCCTCGGGGTTCCGGGCCACGATCACCGCCTCGGCCGGAGCCCGCTCCGCGAGCACCGCTTCGAGGTGGCCGTACGCCTGGGGCCCGGAGCCGAACAGCACCAGCCGCCCCGCCGGCCCGGCCGGGGCCAGGTACCGCAGGGCGAGCGCGGACACCGCCGGGGTGCGCAGGGCGGTCAGGGCCGCCCCGTCGAGGAGGGCCAGCGGGGTCAGGGTGGGGCCGTCGAGGAGCAGGTAGCTGCCGGTGATCCGGGGCAGCCCGCGAGCCGGGTTGCCCGGGGCGACCCCGGCGATCTTCGCCCCGGCGTACTCCCGCGACGCGGCGGGCATGAGGAGCAGTTCGCCGCCGGGTACGGGGAGGGCGACGCGCTGGGGGCAGCCCTCGGGGTCGAGCCCGGCGCGCAGCGCGTCGGCCAGGGCGTCGGCGGCCCGGGCGGGGGTGAGGAGCCCGGCCATCCGTTCGGGGCCGAACTGCGGGAGGGCGGGGGCGGGCGGGCCGGCCGCCGGGAGGGCCGTCACAGGAGGAACCCCACGCCCAGGGCGTCGTGCGGGTCGACGGTGAAGGTGTGCTCGCCGGTGCGGTAGGCGGTGCCGGTGACCTCGGTGACCGCGCCCTCCAGGATCCGTCCGGTGAACACCGTGCCCGCCACCGACTCGTGCAGCAGGTCCTCCCCGGTCCCGAGGCGTCCGTCCTGCGCCAGCAGGGCGAGCCGGGCGGAGGTGCCGGAGCCGCAGGGGCTGCGGTCGGTCTGCCCGTCGGCGAAGACGGTGACGTTGCGCTGGTGGGGCCCGAAGGGGGTGTCGGCCAGCTCCTCGTACAGGACGACCCCGTACACCCCGGACAGCAGCGGCCCGTCCGGGTGCCAGGTCGCGGGGTGGGTGGCCAGCGCGGCCCGGATCTCCTGCCCGGCCCGCACCAGCGCGGGCAGCGCGGCGCGGGAGACGTCGAGGCCGAGGTCCCGGGCGGCGACGGAGGCGTAACAGGCCCCGGCGTGGGCGATGTCCACCTCCGCGAGACCGAGGGTGGTGGCCACCGGGACCTTGCGGGCGGCCACCCGGGCCGGGACGTTGCGGAAGGTGACCCCCGTGGTGCGGCCCGCGTCGCGGTGGACGGTGGCGGTGACCCGGCCCGACGGGACGTCGATCCGCACCTGGACGTCCCCGTCGTCCGGCGCCGGGACGCGGCCCGTGTCCACCGCCCAGACGCCGAGCGCCATCGTGCCGTGGCCGCAGGCGGTGGAGTAGCCGTCCTTGTGCCAGAACAGCACCCCGAAGTGGGCCCCGTCGTCGTCCGGCGGGACCACGAACC
Organism: Streptomyces sp. NPDC059564; assembly: GCF_042735575.1. Lineage (NCBI taxonomy): Bacteria > Bacillati > Actinomycetota > Actinomycetes > Kitasatosporales > Streptomycetaceae > Streptomyces > Streptomyces sp. NPDC059564. The sequence goes on from NZ_JBHWBP010000229.1 coordinate 8,252, forward strand.
CCCCGTACATCCCGGCGTGCCCGCGCGGCTCCTGCACGAGCAGGCGCCGTACGTCGTCCAGCGCGCCCCGCCTCGGCGCGGTCCCCGAGCCCCCGGGGCCGATGGCGGTGGCGCAGCGCTCGGCGACGGTGTCCCCGGGCGCCGACGGGAGTCCGGGCGCGGCCGCGCCGGTGAGGTCGACGATCCGGAAGGGCTCCCCCGCCGTGTGGTAGTCGGTGGTGCGGACGCCGATCACAGCAGGAACCCTCCGGGGAAGGGGTCGGTCGGGTCGAGGAAGTACTGGGCGGTGCCGGTGATCCAGGCCCGGCCGGTGACGGTGGGGATGACGGCGGGGAGGCCGCCGACCGTGGTCTCGGCGGTGAGGCGGCCGGTGAACTCGGTGCCGATGAAGGACTCGTTGACGAAGTCGGCGCCGATCTCCAGCAGGCCGCGGGCGTGCAGCTGGGCCATGCGCGCGCTGGTTCCCGTACCGCAGGGCGAGCGGTCGAACCAGCCGGGGTGGATGGCCATCGCGTGCCGGGAGCGGCGGGCGTCGGAGCCGGGGGCGGCGAGGTAGACGTGCTTGACCCCGGCGATGGAGGGGTTCTCGGGGTGGACGGGCCGGTCCCCGGAGCCGTTGATCGCGTCCATGATCGCGAGCCCGGCGGTGATCAGCTCGTCCTTGCGGGCGCGGTCGAAGGGGAGCCCGAGGGCGTCCAGTTCGACGAAGGCGTAGAAGTTTCCGCCGTAGGCGAGGTCGTAGGTGACCGTGCCGAAGCCGGGGACCTCGGCCTTCAGGTCGAGGCCGACGCTGAAGGAGGGGACGTTGGTGAGGGTGACGGCGGTGGCCGCGCCGTCCTCGACCCGTACGTCCACGCTGACCAGCCCCGCCGGGGTGTCGAGCCGGACCGTGGTGACCGGCTCGGTCACCGGGACCATGCCGGTCTCCACCAGGACGGTGGCCACCCCGATCGTCCCGTGCCCGCACATGGGCAGCAGGCCCGACACCTCGATGTAGAGGACTCCGAAGTCGGCGTCGGGCCGGGTGGGCGGCTGGAGGATGGCGCCGCTCATGGCCGCGTGGCCGCGGGGCTCGTACATGAGCAGGGTGCGGACGTGGTCCGTGTGCTCCATGAAGTGGAGCCGTTTCTCGGCCATGGTGGCGCCGGGGATCACCCCCACTCCCCCGGTGATCACCCGGGTCGGCATGCCCTCGGTGTGCGAGTCCACCGCGTGGTAGACGTGGCGCGTGCGCATGGGTCCCTCTCCCTGGGGGCTGGGCCTGCCCGGGCGGGCGGGCCGGGGCGGTGGCTAGTTGAGGCCTTCGGCGAGGGCCTTCTCGGTGGCGGCGCGCACCGCGGCCTCGATCTCGCCCGTGAGCGGGAAGCGGGGCGGGCGGGTGGCGCCGCCGGGGCGGCCGGCCAGGTCCATGGAGAGCTTGATGGCCTGGACGAACTCGGTCTTGGAGTCCCAGCGCAGCAGGGAGTGCAGGGACTTGTACAGCGGCAGGGCGGTGGCGACCTCGCCCGCGACGGCGGCCCGGTAGAGGGTGGCGCAGGACCGCGGCAGGGCGTTGGGGTAGCCGGCGATCCAGCCGACCGCGCCCGCGAGGGCCAGTTCGAGCAGGACGTCGTCGGCGCCGATGAGCAGGTCGAGGCCCGGCGCGAGCTCGGCGATCTCGTAGGCGCGGCGGACGTCCCCGCTGAACTCCTTGACGGCGACGATGCTGCCGTCGGCGTGCAGCCGGGCGAGCAGCTGCGGGGTCAGGTCCACCTTGGTGTCGATGGGGTTGTTGTACGCGACCACGGGCAGCCCGGCGCCGGCGACGTCGGCGTAGTGGGCGCGGACGGTCGCCTCGTCGGCGCGGAAGGCGTTGGGGGGCAGGAGCAGGACCGAGCCGGCGCCCGCCTCGGCGGCCTGTTCGGCCCAGCGGCGGGCCTCGGCGCTGCCGTACGCGGCGACGCCGGGCATGACGCGGGCGCCGTCCCCGGCGGCCTCGACGGCGGTGCGGACGACGCGGGCGCGCTCCTCGTCGGTGAGGGTCTGGTACTCGCCGAGGGAGCCGTTGGGGACCACGCCGTCGCAGCCCTCGGCGATCAGCCAGGCCACGTGTTCGGCGTAGGCGTCGTAGTCGACGCTGAGGTCCTCCCGCAGCGGCAGCGCGGTGGCGACCATGATGCCGTGCCAGGGGCGGGTGCGGGCGTCGGGGCGGGGCGCGGGGGTGGGCGCGTGGTTCATGAGCAGACTCCCTAGTGTGGTGTGTGACATTTTACTGGTGGGTGTGAGGTGGACACAAGGGCCCGGAGGGACCGGATCAGCGGGCGGTCGGGGGAAGTTCGGCGTTCGGGTCCGCCTGCGGCCGGTCGGGCAGTTCCGCGAGGTGGCGCAGCGGGACCGGGCAGGACAGCGGGCGCCGGTCGGGCGCGGGCTCTTCGCCGGCCAGGGCGGCGACGGCCGGGCCGCACATCCGGCCCTGGCACCAGCCCATCCCGGCCCGGGTGAGCAGCTTGACCGTACGGGCGTCCCGCGCGCCGAGTTCGCCGACGGCCTCGCGGACCCGGCCCGCCGGGACCTCCTCGCAGCGGCACACGACGGCCTCGTCAGGCAGCCAGCCCGTCCACCCCGCGCCGGGGCGGTGGGCGGCGGCCATCGCCCCCGCGAAGGCGCGCAGCCGGGCGCGGCTCCGGGCAAGTGACGGCGGGGCGGGCAGGGCGGCGATGGCGTGGGCCGCTTGGGCGTGAGCCGCGATGGCGTGGGCCGCGATCTCCCCCTCGGTCAGGGCCAGCTGGGCGCCGCCGATGCCGCCGGTCTCGCCCGCGGACCAGATCCCGGGTACGGAGGTGCGCTGCGCCGCGTCCAGTTCCAGGGCGACCGTGCCGTCCGGGGCGCGCAGGGTGGCGCAGCCGAGGCCGGTCGCCAGTTCCAGCTGGGGCACGAGCCCGTGGCCCACGGCGACGGCGTCACAGGGGATCCGGCGGGCGGTGCCGGGCAGCGGGCGCCAGTCCCGGTCGAGGCGGGCGACGGTGACGGCCTCCACCCGGCCCCGCCCGTGCGCCTGCGTCACGGCGTGCCGGGTCAGGAGCCGGATGCCGTGGCGCAGCAACGCGCTCCCGTACACGGCGCCTTCGGCGAGTTTCGCCGGGTTGCGCAGCAGGGCGGGGACCTGGGGGGCGTACGCGGTGTACGAGGCGGCCTCGACGACGGCGGGGACGGTGGCTCCGGCGGCGGCGAGGGAGCCGGCCACCGCGAGCAGCAGCGGTCCGCTCCCGGCCACGACGACGCGGCGGCCGGGCAGGACGAGCCCGCCCTTGAGCATGGCCTGCGCCCCGCCGGCGCCGATCACGCCGGGCAGGGTCCAGCCGGGGAAGGGAAGTTGGCGCTCGTAGGCGCCGGTGGCGAGGAGGACGGCCCGGGCGGTGACGGTCGCCGCGGTCTCCTCGGGGCCGGCTACGGCGTGCAGGGTCCAGCCGCTGTCGCCGTCTTCGCCGCCGCCGGCCGGGACCACCGTCCACACGTGGTGGAAGGGGAGGTAGCGGATCCGGCCCGCCGACACGTGGGCGCGGAGGGCGGCTTCGCGGGTGGCGAAGGCCTGCCAGTCGTGGTGCAGGGCCTGGGGGCGGGTCGCGCCGAGGCCGGGTGCGGGGTGGCGGTAGAACTGGCCGCCGGGGCGCTCCCCCGCGTCGAGGAGGGTGACGCGGAGGCCCAGCCGGGCGGCGGTGACGGCGGCGGCGAGGCCGGCGGGGCCGGCGCCCACGACCGCGAGGTCGGTGGGGTCCGCCGGGGCGTGGCCGGCCGGGTCAGACGGCGAGGTCGGCATGGCCGGTGCCCTCCTGGGTGGTGACGGCGTCTCCGGGGCGGGCCGGGACCAGGCACGCGCGTTGGTTCGGGCGGCCGTTGACGGTGACGAGGCAGTCGTAGCAGGCGCCGATCCCGCAGAACGCCCCTCGGGGGGCGCCGCCTTCGCGGGTGGTGCGCCAGGCGAGGATCCCGGCGGCCCACAGGACGGCCGCGATGCTCTGGCCCTCCTGGGCGGGGAGTTCGCGGCCGTCGAAGGCGACCGGGAACGTGGCCGTCGGGGTGCCGCCGACCAGCTCGCGGGGGCTGCGCATCGGGGGTGCTCCTCGGGGGGTCTTCGCCGCCTTGGGCGGGCGGGGTCGTGGGCGTTGCCCCTGCGGGGGCTGGGGGTGGGGTCGGGGGGTCGCGGCCTTCCCGGCGGG
>NZ_JBHWBP010000230.1:0-12429 GCF_042735575.1 Streptomyces sp. NPDC059564
CCTGGCCGGGCCGCGTCCCCTGGCCGGGCCGCATACTCCGCGCCGGGCTCCGCGTCGGGCGCCGCCACCGCCCCGCGCCCCGCGCCGGGTGCCGCTCCCGGCCGTGAGCCCGGGCCGGGGTCAAGGGGCGGGCTGGTCCGGGTCGTCGGGGTCGGGGTCGGGAGGGTCATGGGGTGGTCGGCGGCCGGGTACACCTTTCTCGTGGTCCTGCCCTCCTACCTCCAGTCCGCGCTCGGGGCGTCCTTCCGGCAGGCCCTGATCGCCACCACCCTCGCCAACCTCGGCTTCGCCGCCGCGATCCTCCCCGCCGGGATGCTCAGCGACCGCGTCGGCCGGCGCCCCGTGATGCTCGCCGGGTCCCTCGCCGTCGCCGTCTGCGCGCTGCCGCTGCTGCACCTCCTGCGGGACCCCGCCGCCTCGACGCCCGCCAAGGCCGCCGCCCTGACCGCCGCGGGCGCCGCCGTCGGACTGCTCGCCGGCCCCGGCCCCGCCATGCTCGCGGAGATGTTCCCCGCGTCCGTCCGCTGCACCGGCCTCTCCGTCGCGTACGCCCTCTCCAACGCCGTCTTCTCCGGCTGCGCGGGCCTCGTCATCACCGCCCTGACCGCCGCCACCGGCGACCCCGACGTCCCCGCCTACTACGCCGGAGGCCTCTGCGCCCTCAGCGCCCCCGCCCTGGCGAGCCTGCGCGGCGACGACCACCTGCGGCCGCTGCGGTGAGGGTCGTCGGCCTGATGTCGGGCACCTCGTACGACGCCGTCGACGCGGCCGCCGCGGACCTCACCCTCGACCCGGACGGTGCCACCCTGCGCCTCGTCCCGCTCGGCATGGTCAGCGCCCCCTACGAGGACACCCTGCGGGCCGCCCTCGCCGCGGCCCTGCCGCCCGCCGCCACCACCCTCGCCGACGTGTGCCGCCTCGACACCCGCATCGGCCGGGCCTTCGCCGCCCTCGCCGCCCGCGCGGACCGCGAACTGTGCGGCGGCCGCGCCGAACTGGTGGCCTCGCACGGGCAGACCGTCTACCACTGGGCGGACGCCGGCCAGGTGCACGGCACCCTCCAGCTCGGCAGCCCCGCCTGGATCGCCGAGGCCACCGGCTGCCCCGTCGTCAGCGACTTCCGCCCCCGCGACGTCGCCGCCGGCGGCCAGGGCGCCCCGCTGGTCAGCCTGATCGACCTGATGCTGCTGCGCGGCCGCCCCGGCACACCCGCCGCCCTCAACATCGGCGGCATCGCCAACCTCACCGCCCTCCCCCCGGACGGCCCGCCCGTGGCCTTCGACACCGGCCCCGGCAACGCCCTGCTCGACGCCGCCGTACGCGACCTCACCGACGGCCGCCCCGGCTACGACGAGGACGGCGCCCTCGCCGCCGCCGGCCGGGTCCACCACCCGCTCCTGCACCGCCTCCTCGCCGAGCCGTACTACCGGCTGCCCGCGCCCAAGACCACCGGCAAGGAGCTGTTCCACCCCGGCCACCTGCGCACCGCACTGGCCCCCTTCCCCGGCCTCCCGCCCCGCGACGTCCTCGCCACCCTCACCCGGCTCACCGCCCGCACCGTCGCCGACGCGCTGCGCCCGCTCGGCGCCACCGAGGTCATCGCCTCCGGCGGCGGGACCCGCAACCCGGTCCTGATGGCGATGCTCCGCGAGGAACTCCCCCCGGACACCGCCCTGCTGACCTCCGACGCGCTCGGTCTGCTCGCCGCCGCGAAGGAGGCGTACGCCTTCGCCGTGCTCGGCTTCCTCACCCTGCACGGCCTCCCCGGCAACGCCCCCGACTGCACCGGCGCCCGCGGCCCCCGCGTCCTCGGCTCCCTCACCCCGGGCCGCCGCCCCCTGCGGCTCCCGCCCGCCCCGGCCCGCCCGCCGCACGCGCTCACCATCGCCGACGCCCTTCCGCCCGCCCGCGACACCGACGTCGCCCCCGGACGGGACGCGGCCGCCCGCTGACCCGGCCCGGTCGTCCCCGCGCCGCCGCCCGGGTACGGCCCACCGGCGCCCGCCGGGGCCGCCCAAGGGCGCGTACCCGTACGCCCGGCCGCACCACGTCCGCAGTTCCAGCGGGAACGGCCGCGCACACCACGGCGGCACGAGCGCGCCACCAGCGGACTCGCAAAGACTTCCGGCATCCACAACCGCGTACCCATGCGTCAAGCCGTCCGGCACGTGAGGCGCCGGGCAACCCACCCACGGGGGAACAGTGATCACTCGACGGACCGCACTCAGGGCAGGCGTGGCCGCCACCAGCATCGACGGCACGGGCGGCATGCTGCTGCCCGCCGTCACGGCCACCGCGACCGAGCCCCGCGCCGCCGCGGCCGAGCTCGACGTCGCCGGCATAGCCAAGTTCACCCAGCGCATGCCGCTCGCGCCCGTACTGCAGCCGTACCTCAGCACCAGCACCACCAGCTACTACCGCATGGACCTCAGGGAAGCCTCCAAGGAGATCGTGCCGGGTCTGACCACCCGCGTGCGGACCTTCAACGGCTCCTTCCCCGGCCCCGTCATCAAGGCCGAGTCGGGCCGCCGGGTCGTGGTCCGGCAGACCAACTCCCTCTCCGTGCCCACCTCGATCCACCTCCACGGCGCCCACGTCCCGCAGGACAGCGACGGCTCCCCGATGGACCTGATCGCGGCCAACGGCGGCACCAAGACGTACACGTACCCCAACACCCAGCCGCACGCGAACCTGTGGTTCCACGACCACGCGCACCACATGGAGTCGGAGAACGTCTTCCGCGGCATGACGGGCACGTACATCCTCACCGACGACATCGAGCGCCGCCTCGGCCTGCCCTCCGGCAAGTACGACATACCGATCTCGCTGCGCGACGCCCGCTTCGCCCAGGACGGCGGACTCATCTACGAGATGGGCGACTTCCACAACCGCAACGCGATCCTCGCCAACGGCAAGCCCTGGCCCTACTTCGAGGTGTCGGCCCGCAAGTACCGCTTCCGCTTCACCAACACCGCCAACCAGCGGTTCTTCGGCCTCCGTCTCGCCGACGACTCGGAGATCGTGCAGATCGGCACCGACGGCGGCCTGCTCCCCGCCCCGCACCGCACGAACACCATCGCCATCAGCCCGGGCGAGCGCGCCGACGTCGTCATCGACTTCTCCCGCTACCCCGTCGGCAGCACCATCGAGCTGGTCAACAAGGACGTCGCGCCGTTCGAGAAGGCCGACCTGGTCGGCAAGGTGATCCAGTTCCGCGTCACCCGCACCGCGCAGGACAACAGCGTCGTCCCCGCCACCCTGCGCACCCTGCCCCCGCTCCCCACCGCCACCGTCAACCGCAGCTTCGACATGCGGATGGACGAGACCGGCAGCCCGGGCAGCCAGGCGTACATCAACGGCAAGACGTACGACATGGACCGGATCGACACCGAGATCGCCTACGGTGCCACCGAGATCTGGACCGTGAAGAACTCCAACCAGTTCGCCCCGCACAACTTCCACATGCACCTCGTGCAGTTCCGGGTGCTGGAGCGCAACGGACAGCCGGTCACCTCCGGCCCCGAGACCGGCCTCAAGGACACCGTCCCACTGAAGCCGGGCGAGACCGTCAAGCTGCAGGCCACCTTCAGCGGCTACCGTGGCACGTACGTCTACCACTGCCACCTGTTCGACCACGGTGCCATGGGCATGATGGCGAACATGCGGATCTCCTGACGCATCAGGGAACTCCTCGCCCCGGCGGACGTACGGCCCGCCGGGGCGAGGCCGTTGCCGGAGCCGTGTCGTGATCGTTTGGCTGGCTGACGGGCAGTCGGACGGACAGCGATGCGCGAGAGCGGTGATCGGGATGCGGATGGCGCGCAGGACGGTACTGGGAGCCGCGTCGGCCGGGGCGCTGACGGCTCTGCTCGGCCACCCCGCGGCCGCGAAGGCCACCGGCTCAGCAGCGAAGGGAGCCGGGGAAGTGGTCCGGCTGCGCCTCACCCGCGCCACCAACGGCGCGGCCACCACCACCATCACCGGCGACCGGGTCGTCGCCGAAGTCCAGGGCGTCCTGTGGTCGCTGCCCCCCGACGGCTCGCCCGCGACCCGGCTCACCCCGCCCGACCTGGAACCCGGCCGCCCGGTGTTCTCCCCGGACGGCCGCCGCGTGGCCATGAGCGCCTACCGGGGCGGCGCCTTCCACATCTGGGTCATGGACGCCGACGGCTCCGGCCTGCGCCGCCTCACCGACGGACCCTTCGACCACCGCGCGCCCGCCTGGTCGCCCGACGGCCGCCGCCTCGCCTTCTGCTCCGAACGCGGCGGCGACCCCGTGGCGGGCGCCCCGTACCGGATCTGGACCGTCGCCGTCACCGGCGGCCCCCCGGCCCGCCTCACCGGACACCCGGGCCAGGACGGACCCGGCCAGGACGGTGCCTGGGAGGACTTCGACCCCGTCTGGACCCCGGACGGCGCCCGCGTGCTCTTCGTCCGCGCCACCGTCGCGGGGGAGACCCTGACCGCGCGGACCCTCGCCTCGGTCGCCGCCGACGGCAGCGGCCCCGTACGCCTCGACCACACCGCCGCCGACGGCAGCCTGCTGGCCCCGGCGCTCTCCCCGGCCGGCCGCACCGCCTGGCTGTCCGCCACCCCCGGCCCCCGCAAGGCGCAGCACCTCACCCTCCACGCCGACGGCCGCCCCGTCGCCCTCGACGGGGACCTCGCCCCCGCACCCCCGCGCTGGATCGGGGACGACCGCCTGCTGGTCACCCTCGACGGCCGCTTCCAGGTGGTCCGGCCGCACCAGGACACCACCGGCCGCGAGATCCCCCTCGACGCCACCCTGGAAGTGACCCGCCCCCGCTACCGGGTCAAGGAGTACGCGCTGGAGGCCGAGGAGGGCGGCCCCGTACGCGGCATCCACCTGCCCTCCCTGTCACCCGACGGCCGCAGCGTCGCCTTCGTCGCCCTCAACGCCCTGTGGACCGCACCCGTCTCCGGGGGAGCCCCGCGCCGGATCGCCCAGGCCCCCGCGACCGCCTACGTCCAGGGGCCGGTGTGGACGCCCGACGGCCGGGCGCTGCTCTACACCGACGACCGCGACGGGCTGAACACCGTACGCCGCCGCGAACTCGCCGGCGGCCGCGAGAGCGTCCTCTCCCCGGAAGGCCGCGTCTACGGATCCCTCTCCCCGGACGGCACCCGGCTCGCCTGCCTCGACCTCGCCGGCCGCCTCTTCGTACGCGACCTCGCCACCGGCACCGAGACCCCGCTCGTCACCGCCCTCGGCGGCGGCGGACTCCCCAGCCCGCCCAGCTGGTCGCCCGACGGACGCCGCCTCGCCCTGTGCGACCGCAACCGGATCAGCCACCGCTTCCGCGAGGGCCACAACCTCATCCGGATCGTCGACACCACCACCGGCGACGCCCGCCCGCACGCCCTCGCCCCGCACGCCTCGCTCTCCGACCGCTACGCCAGCGGCCCCGTCTGGTCGCCCGACGGCCGCCACCTCGCCTGCGTCGCCGAATCCGCCCTCTGGCTGCTGCCCGTCACCCCCGACGGCACCCCCACGGGCCCCGCGCGCCGCCTCACCGACGAGTGCGCCGACCACCCCTCCTGGTCCGCCGACTCCCGCACCCTGCTCTACCAGTCGGGCGCCCGGCTCCGCCTGCTCACCCTCGACGCCGACGGCGCCCCGGCCCGGGCGCCGCGCACCGTCCCGCTCGCCCTCGGCCACCGCCGCCCCGCGGCCGTCGACACCGTCGTGCACGCCGGGCTGCTCTGGGACGGCACCGGAACCCCGCCCCGCGCCGACGTGGACGTCATCGTCAGCGGCGGCCGCGTCACCGCCGTCGAACCGCACCGGCCGGGACGGCGCGCCGCCCGTACCGTCGACGCCTCCCGGGGCACCGTGCTGCCGGGCCTGTGGGACGCGCACGTGCACCCGTACCCGTACACCTACGGAGCCCGCCAGGGCCTGCTGCACCTCGCCTACGGCGTCACCACCACCGTCTCCCTCGGCGGCTCCGCCCACGAACAGGCCCGCCTGCGCGACGACATCCGGGCCGGCCGGCTCACCGCCCCCCGGCTGCTGGCCGGCGGGGAACTCCTCGACGGCTCCCGCGTCGCCTACAGCATGGGCCGCGCCCACCGCACCCACGAGGGCCTCGCCCGCTCGCTGGCCCGGGCGCAGGCGCTGGACTGGGACTTCGTCAAGACCTACGTACGCGCCCCGTACGCCTTCATGGAGCAGGCGGCCCGCTTCGCGCACGAGCGGCTCGGCGTCCTGGCCGGCTCCCACCTGTGCGCCCAGGGCATCCAGTCCGGCCAGGACCTCACCACCCACCTCGTCGCCACCGAACGCGCCGAGCAGGGACACGGCGCCACCCCCGCCGGCCACACGTACGAGGACACCGTCGCGCTCTACACCCACGGCGGCTTCGACCTCGTCGCCACCCCCTTCACTGCCCTGCCCCTGATCGGCGCCGACCCGGCCCTCGCCGCCGACCCCCGGGTCACGGCCCTCATGCCGCCCTGGGACGTCAGCGCCGTCCGGGCCGCCGCCGCCCAGGCACCGACGGCCGAACAGCTCACCGCCCTGGAACGCGAAGTCGGCGTCTACCGTCGGGTCCTCGCGGGCGGCGGCCGCATCGCGCTGGGCACCGACGCACCCCTCACCCCGGTCGGCCTCCACCTCCACCTCGGCCTGCGCGCCCTGCACCGGTACGGACTCTCGCCGGCCGAGGCCCTCACCACCGCCACCCTCGCTCCGGCCCGCGTCTTCGGCGTCGCCGACCGCCTCGGCACCGTCGAACCGGGGAAGCTCGCCGACCTCACCCTCGTCGACGGGGACCCCTTCACCGACTTCGACGACCTGGTCCGCGTCCGCGCGGTCCTGAGCGGCGGAACCCTCCACGAGCGCACCGCACTCGAAGCCGCCCACCCCCGCCCCGCCGAACCCGCCCCCGGCTGGCAGCCGGTGCTGCGCCAGATGCTCCGCGACGGCTGCTGCACCACCCACCCCACCGCCCATCAGCCCTGACGGACGAGGGGGGTTATCCCCACCCCGGGGCGACCGGGCTGCCGGATGGGGCATCGGGCCGCGTCCAACGAGGCTTGCCCCATGACGACTTCCAGGAACAAGGCCCTCCTCCTCGCCCTCTGCGCGGCCACCGCCGCCACCACCCTGAGCGCCACCGTCCCGGCGGCGGCCACGGGCGCCGGGGCGGGGGCGGCGGCCCCCCGGCTCGCCTGGCACCCCTGCGCCAAGGCCGGCGGCCCCGCCACCCAGGAATGCGCCGGCCTGTCCGTCCCCCTCGACTACGCGAACCCGTCCGGCCCGCAGATCGAGGTCGCCGTCTCCCGCGTCCGCAGCGACCGTCCCGCCGCCCGCCGCGGCACCCTCGTCGTGCTCCCCGGCGGGCCGGGCGGCTCGGGCGTCCAGCGCCTGACGCAGAAGGGCGAAGCGCTGCGCGGGCAACTGGGCGGCGCCTACGACCTCGTCTCCTTCGACCCCCGCGGCGTCGGCGGCAGCACCACCGCCACCTGCGGCCTCGCCCCCGGCGACCGCTACCTCACCACCCTGCGCGCCTGGCCCGCCGCCGACGGCGACATCTCCGAGAACCTGGCCCGCTCCCAGCGCGTCGCCGAGGCCTGCGCCGCCAACGGCGGCCCCGTGCTGCGCAGTTTCACCACCGCCAACCAGGTCCGCGACATGGACCGGCTGCGCGAAGCGCTCGGCGAACGCAAGCTCTCCGCCTGGGGAGTCTCGTACGGCACCTACGTGGGCGCCGTGTACGCGCAGAAGTACCCCGAGCGCACCGACCGCTGGGTCCTCGACAGCAGCGGCGACCCCGACCCGGCCCGCGTCGCCCGGGGCTGGCTGGCGAACATGGCGCAGGGCGCCGACGACCGCTTCCCCGACTTCGCCGCCTGGGCGGCCCACCCCGACCGCGACAAGGACGGCCTGCGCATCGCGGAGCACCCCGAGGACGTGGAGCCGCGCCTGCTGGCCCTCGCCGCCGCCCTGGACCGCACGCCGCGGCCCTCCACCACCCCGGGCGTGCCGCTGACCGGCAACGGCCTGCGCCAGACCCTCCAGAACGCCCTCTACAGCGACTCCGCCTTCCCCGCCTTCGCCAAACTCCTCGTCTCCCTCCGGGACCCGAAGGCCACCCCCGCCCTGCCGCCGGAGCTGGCCCAGCCGCTGCGCGACGAGGACGCCGCCCTGATGGTCGCGGTGATCTGCAACGACGTGGCCTGGCCGCGCGACGACGCCGCCGCAGCACAGCGCGCCGTCGACGAGGACCGGGCCCGGCACCCGCTCACCGCCGGGATGCCCGTGAACGTGGTGCCCTGCGCCTTCTGGAAGACCGGCGCGGAACAGAAGCCGACCCGGATCACCGCCGACGGCCCGTCCGACATCCTCATGCTCCAGAGCCGCCGCGACCCCGCCACGCCCCACTCCAAGGGCCTGAAGATGCGTGAGGCCCTGGGCGCGCGGGCCGTCCTCGTCACCGTCGAGCAGGGCGGCCACGGCCTCTACCTCGGCAACGGCAACGCCTGCGGCGACCGCACCGTCACCACGTTCCTCACCACCGGCAAGCGCCCGGCCCGCGACACCAGCTGCGCCAACTGAACGGCCGAGCGGGCTCCGCCGCCCGGGGCCGGGTACGCGGGAGCGCCCGCGCGCCACCGGTGCGGGCGCGCGGCCGGTGGTTGACTGGCCGGCATGCCGCTCGACTCCTACGGAGTGCTGTCAGGGACGCTGCACAGCCACTTCCGCGACCAGCCCGACACCCAGGGGCACTGGTTCCACGTCAACCTGGACGTCGACGCCCCCGCCGGGCGCTACCGGTGCGCCGTCGACGTGGACAGCAAGCAGTCCGCCACCGGCGTCCAGTGGAAGACGTTCACCCTGGCCGCCTCGGTGCTGGACCCGCTGCCCACCTTCGCCCCCGGTTACCACGACCTGTCGACCAGCTCGGGCTCCGGAGCCGTCGACTACCTGCGCCACCCGGCCCTCGTGGACCGCCCGGGCTGCCTCTTCGTACGCCGGCCGCCCGCCTGGATCCAGGACGTCCTGGACCGGCTGAACCCGCCCCGCCCCTGGAAGTCCGGGTCCAACATCGACGCCGCCGAGGCCCTCGAACCGATCCTCGTCCCGGGCCGGCCGATCCTGATCCTCGGCCAGCCCTTCGAGCACGGCGGCCTCGGCATGCACAACATCCACCAGAACCAGGGCGACCCGTACGGCAGCCCCTGGTGGGACGACAACGGCATCTGGCAGGACGGGGCCACCTTCACCCGGCGCTCCGACGGCCTGTACGACGTCTTCCTCAACAAGTTCTCCAGCCAGGCCGACGGGACCGGCCCGGACGGCCACCCGCTGTGACTTTCTTGACCGGTCGTTCCAGATAGTTCTATGATCTTGCGCATGGCCAGGACCAAGGAATTCGATCCGGACGCCGTGCTGCAGTCGGCCCTCGAGCTGTTCTGGCGGCGCGGCTACGAGGCGACGTCGGTCGCCGACCTCGTCGAGCACCTCGGTATCGGCCGCGCCAGCATCTACGCCACCTTCGGCAGCAAGCACGAGCTGTACCTGAGGGCCCTGGACCGGTACGCCGAGTCCCGCGACCCCCTGCTGCTCGGCGAGCTCTCCCGGCCGGGACCCGCCCTGCCCGCGGTGCGTGCGGTGGTCCGCCGCTTCGCGGCCGAGGCGGCTTCCCCGGCCGACCGGCTCAGCGGCTGCTTCGTCACCAACACCGCGGCCGAGCTCGCCTCCCGCGACACGGCCGCGGCCCGCCGCGTCGAGATCAGCTGGGACCGGCTCGAAACCCTGTTCCACTCCGCCCTCGTACGGGCCCAGGGCCAGGGCGAGCTGGCCGGGGACCGCGATCCCCGTGCGCTGGCCCGGATGCTGCTGGTGCTGCTGCAGGGCGTACGGATCGTCGGCAAGGCCTGCGAGGACCCCGCCCGGGTGCGGGACGCGGCGGAGCAGGCGCTGGCCCTGCTGGACTGAACCCCTGGCGTGCGAAGGAGCCTTCGGGCTCCTTTTCGCAGGACCGAATTCTGAACCGATCAGTCAAATAAGGGGTGGGGGCCTCGGGCACCCTCCCGTGAAGGAGCCACCGACCATGCAGCACCGTTTCACCGGCAAGACCGCCCTCGTCACCGGCGCGGGCTCCGGCCTCGGCCGGGCGATCGCCCTCGCCTTCGCCGCCGAGGGCGCGTCCGTGGTCGCCGCCGGACGCACCGCCGCCTCGCTGGAGGAGACGGTCGCCCTCATCGGCGCGGCCGGCGGCACGGCGGCCGCCGTCACCGCCGACGTCACCGACTCCGACAGCCTGCGCGACCTCGTCCGTGAGAGCGCCGCCCGCTTCGGCACGCTCGACATCGCCGTCAACAACGCCGGGATACTGCGCGGCACCGGACCCGTCGCCGACGTCGCCGAGGAGGACTGGGACGCCGTGCTGCGGACCAACGTCACCGGTGTCTGGCTGGCGATGAAGCACCAGATCGCGCACATGCGGGAGAACGGCGGCGGCACCATCGTCAACATCTCCTCCAACCTGGGCGCCCACCGGCGGGCGCCGGGCGTCGCGGCGTACATCACCTCGAAGGCGGCCGTCTCCGCCCTGACGCGCGCCGCCGCCCTGGACCACATCCAGGACGGCGTCCGCATCAACGCGGTCAGCCCGGGCGCCTCCGCCGCGCCCATGTCGCTGCTGCCGGGGGAGAGCGAAGCCGACCGGACCGAGCGGATGAAGACCCAGAGCCCGCTCGGCCGGGTCGCGGAGGCCGAGGAGGTCGCCGCCGCCGTGCTCTACCTGGCCTCGCCCGCCGCCGGCGCGGTGGTCGGATCCGACCTCGTCGTCGACAGCGGCTCCTCGGCCTGACCCGCGGGTTCCTCGGGCGGGTTCAGCCCCGGGCGGCCGCCGCCGGGTCCGGCAGCGGGTTCCCCTCGCAGACCGCGTCCCCGGCCGGCATCCGGCCGTCGGCCAGGAACCCCTCCACGTACCCGTCCACGCAGGCGTTGCGCGCCTGGTACACGCCGTGGTCGCCGCCCCGGACGGTGATCAGCCGGGATCCCGCCGCTGCCCGGTGGGCCCGTACGGCGCCCTCGTAGTGGGTCGCCGGGTCGTGCGTGGAGTTGAGCATCAGGACCGGCGGCAGCCCCCGCCCCGTCACCTCGACGCGCGGCGCGGTGGAGCGGGGCCACTGCGCGCAGACCGCCGTGTACGTCAGCTCCCGTGCCCCGGCCATGGGGTGGGCGGCGGAGTCGGTTCCGCTCCTGGCCACCCAGTAGCCGGTGTCACGGGTCCACGGCGTGTCCTGGCAGACGACGGAGAAGAAGTCCGCGGCGAACGCCGCCGCCATGGGGTGGCGCAGCTTCGCGGCGAGGGCCTGCCGGGCGGCGGGCGGCGCGGCGTCCGGGTGTTCCAGGAGGCCGAGCACCGTCGCGAGGTCGGGGAAGCGGCTGCCGCTGTAGATGATGCTGGTCGCGGCCGCGTCGAGGCGGTCCGGGGTGACCAGCGTCCCCTCCAGGTCCAGCGGGCGGTCGTGGAGCGCGCCGCGCACCCGCTCGTAGCTGGCCCTGGCTTCCTGGGGGGTGCGGCCCAGGTGGTAGACGGAGTCGTTCTCCGCCAGCCAGGGCAGGAAGTCCTCCTCGAAGCGCCGCTGGAAGCTCAGCGGCTGCCCCGTCATGAAGCCCTCCCAGCCGCCGGTGAAGTCGATGTTGCTGTCGAGGACCATCCGGTCCACCCGGCGCGGGAACCGCGTCGCGTAGGAGGCGCCGAGGAAGGTCGCGTACGACGGGCCGTAGTAGGAGACCTTGTCCGCGCCGAGCAGCGCCCGGTACAGGTCCATGTCGTGCACGGCCTGGGTGGTGGTGATGAAGGGCAGCAGGCCGCCGGACTCGCGTTGGCAGTCCCGTACGAACCGCCCGGCGCGCTCCACCGTAGTGCGCAGCGCCTCCGGGGTCCGGTCGCGCAGGTCGCCGCCGCCGAACATGGCGTCGACCGCGTCCTGGTCGGAGCACACCACGTTCGTACTGGCGCCGACCCCGCGCTGGTCGAAGCCGACGATGTCGTACGCGGCCGCCAGCTTCGGGGCGTACGAGGCCAGCCCCGCGGGCCGGCCCAGACCCGACGCGCCGGGCCCGCCCGCCGCCATCATCAGGACCCCTCGGCGGGCGGCGGGATCGGCGGCCCGGTGCCGGGACACCGCGACGGTGAGGTCGGGGCCGGCGCCGGGGTGGTACCAGTCGCGCGGCACCGTCATCGAGGCGCATTCGAGCGAACCGGACTGGCAGGGCTGCCAGTCGAGGCGCTGGTGCGCGTACCGGGCGGGTACGGGCGGTGCCCCGGCCGGGGGCGCGGCGGTCGCCGGTGACGCGGGCAGGGCGGCCAGGGCGAGGAGCCCGCACGCGGCGGCGGTGGCCCAGCGCGCGGGCTTCTTGAAGAGGTGCATGGGAAGGTGTCCCCC
>NZ_JBHWBP010000231.1:0-12406 GCF_042735575.1 Streptomyces sp. NPDC059564
CACCAGGGGTGTTCGCCGCCGTTGCCGTGCCGTGTGTCAGGGGTGGTCGAGGGCGCGGCCGAGGAGGTCGATGGCATCGTGCTGGAGGCGGAGCCGGACATGGGCGTAGACGGTGGCGGTGACGCCGATGTGAGCGTGGCCGAGGAGCCCGCGAGGTCCTGGCGGAGCACTACTCGGTGCCACTCAACGTGGTCACCAATGCCATCGCCCTGCTGGCCGGCAACTTCTTCCTCCGCTACCCCGGCGAGGTGCCTGGCGACGAGGTCTACGTACGGGACTGGGACGACCACGGCTTCGCCACACAGGTCATCCACGGCCGGTTGGTCGGCAAGATCAGAGACGGTTCGCTGACCAAGGGGGCCGCAGTGACCGTGGACGGGGTGGTCGACATGCTCGGCGGCGACGCCGAGGCCGCGGACCAGGCGCTGACCTTCCTTGCGCTTGAGGGCAGGATCAAGAAGTACGCAAAGAGGAACGGGTCACGCCAGGACTTCGAGTACGTCATCATCGGCGGCGAGTTCGGCACCGAACTGCCGGTGAGAGTGGAACCGGCAGGCCACGCGCCCGAGGCGCCAGGTGTTCCGGACCGGGAGTTTCCCGCGTCGGCCGGGTTCGCGGACCTGGCCTACAAGCTTGAACGTGCTCTGGAGCAGATCGAGGAGCTGCAAGAGCGCGTCGAGCGCCTGGAGCGCGGCGACACCGGCTGAGATCGGCGCACAAACAGTGAGTGTCCCCGGAGGCCAGGTGCTCCCGGGGACGCTTCGAGTTCGTCGGTCAGGGCTGGTACTCGTACCCGATGGTGAACCGGGGCGGCAGACACCATTCCCCGTACTCGATGATCCCTTCCGAGTCCGACCACCGGTGGGCACCGGCCAGGATCGGTGAGCCAACAGGTAGCCCCAGGGCGCTGGCCTCGCGCGCGTCGGCGGGGCGGGCGTGCATGTCGTCACGGGCGTGCGTGATCGTGCGCCCGGTGGCTTCGAGTACCCGCGCGGACAGCCCGTGATTGCGACCCGGTGCGGTGTTCAGCAGATCGGGGACCAATGCGGCGAACGGCGCCGGATACCAAGTCACCGCGAACACGGTCCGAGTCTTGCCACGGCCGGCCAGCCACTCGCGCCGGACCACCTGGTCACCGGTCTCCAGATCGAAGATCTCCGCCACGTAGAGCGGCGGGGCGATCAGCTCAGCAGCCGTCACTCGGCTCGTCTCTCCCTCCGCCAGGAACGACTTCACCCGCTGGACCCTGGCCAGCCGGTCACGCGCCGACAGGGTCCACCTCGGGTCATCGGCGACGAACGTACCCCTGGGGGTG
This sequence comes from Streptomyces sp. NPDC059564, assembly GCF_042735575.1. Taxonomy (NCBI): domain Bacteria; kingdom Bacillati; phylum Actinomycetota; class Actinomycetes; order Kitasatosporales; family Streptomycetaceae; genus Streptomyces; species Streptomyces sp. NPDC059564. Next base: position 1,316 of record NZ_JBHWBP010000231.1, read on the forward strand.
GTGCGGATGAAGTTCTCGACCTGGAGGGCTTGCAGAGCCCGGGACACGGTGGCGGCTGCGGCCTGCCACTGTCCAGCGATCTCCCGGTTCGTCGGCAGCTTGGCACCCGGCGCGAGCTCGCCCGACAGGATGCGCTCCCGGAAGTGATCAGCGATCTTCGTGAACGTCTTGGGACTGGGCATAAGGCGTGCCCCTCCATGGAGTTGACGGGCTGTCAGTGAGGGCACACTAGTGCACCGCGAACCGTAGCGGGAGTGCTTCGGCCACTCGAATACTGAACTAGAGCACCGACCTGTCAACAGGTCAGCCATGTGACGTTCGAAGGGTGGCGACGCACCATGAGTGAGCCGACCAGGTACTCGACTGCGCCTGTTGAACTACCACTGCGACTGGAGCCGGACCCGGCCCCCATCGAGGGCTGTGCAGGCTGCACCGAACTGGCCAACGTACGAGACCGCGCACACATCGTCGGCGACATGACGACCGTGACCGACTGCAACGTCTACATGCGACGCCACCCCGAGGGCCACCAGTGATCCCCCGCGCCGTGTACCGGCACGTACCCCACACCATCCGGCACGTCCCCGAGGGCGGCATCACCTACGAAGCGTTCTGCGTCACCGCAGGCTGCGACACCGAATCCGGCCCGCACGACGAGCAAGAGGCCACACAAGACTGGGCCCTTCGCCACACCGGACGCACCGGCCACGACCTCTTCAGGCGCATCGTGACCGACCACGCCAAGGTGACCCGAGCCGAGTAGACGCAGCTACGGCAGCACTACCCGAAGCCACGCCAACCAAGCCGACGCCCGAGGGCGCATCCCCAACGCGATCCTCCACCGATGGCTGTGGCGTACCGCCGAAGAGGGTTGCGTCCAAACTTTCTATACGTCTTCAAGGCGACCCGCTGACGCGGGTCGCGCGCGGCACGGCCGCCCCACCCGGCCCGCTCTCGGCTCCGCCACCGCGGGCCGGCCAGCGACCAGGCCGCGCAGAAACAGCGCAGCGGATGACCGGAAGCGCGAAGAAGCCGGACGCACCCGCACCACGAGCGCCAGGCCGACGACGCGCAGCGGCGGGGCGTTGACCGGTGCGCAGCTCGCGGGTGGGGCCGGTCGGCTCCGTGGGCTTTACCCACCTGTTCGAGCCGGGGCCCGCGTCGGGCAAGGCCAGGGGGCCACTTGTTCACATTGCGGTCAGGCTCAAAGCCTGCCCGAGTTGCCAGCCAGCGTACGGCCCCCTGACCATGCCCGACCCCAACCCGAACAGGACACCGGCCAAACGCCCACTCCGCCGACCTCACGCGCGTGACTGTCTGACGGCAACGCCGACGGCAACAGGGGCGCACAACAGGGCACTTCCACGCACGCCCACGGACTGGCCGAATTCCGCTGACCTGCGAAAACGCAGATGACAGCACCTCAGCACGCACACGTACTATGTGCTCGCAGGCGCCACTCCGGTCCTCGTTCACAACTGCGGTCCCGGCGGCCCGGAGTTTGGCCAGCCATGCACCTGTAGTTCTGATCAGAGCTTTGCGAGGCTCGGAACCAGCAAGGAAAGCACTGGGCGACTCTCCACCCAAGCACAAAAGGCGGAAGACAACCAGAAGTCATTCGGGCACGGACTGTCGGTGCGAGCGGTTGACGGTCCAGTTGAAGGCGCATCTATAGCAACCAAGGAACAAATAGAGGCGGCAGGGTTCTCGCTGATCTTCACCCCCACCCGAAATCTCCCTATGCATCACACGCTGATAATTCCGAAACCGGTAGACTCGACGGTTCAAAGAGGTTTCAATACCGTGTTTGGGAGGAGATAAGGTGAGCGAGAGCTCGGTAGAGAAGCAGGTTGACCACCTGCAGGTTTTAGTTATCTTTGATTGGCGCGATGGGCCAATCGAAGGGATCGCCAGGCGCAGGGGTGGAAACTCCTGCTGGTACTTCAAGCTGTTCGCGGAGCGGCTGGAAACTACGACTCTCGACGACCGCCTCTTCGCCCTCTGGGTGATTCCGGACCCGGATAGCTCAATCCTGCGTGAAGAGTTCGGGGAGAACGATCAAGGCTGCCATGTCTGGCCGGTATCTGGCGGACTCGGCTCGGCCAAGGCGCGCGGCATCGTCGATGAGCTCCTGTCTTCCCGGCCAGGATCGCCGAATCTGATCATTCGGACTCCAGATTTTGTTGAGGTATTCGGCGTTTGGAATGTGACGCCGGACTGAGCAATAGCAGCGAAATATGAGAGGCCTCACCGGGTTTGGTTCCGGTGGGGCCTCTCATATGTGTCGGGGCGTTGACGGCAGTAGTTGACGGCAGTAGTTGACGGCAACGTCAGCGGATAGGAGCTGCACGGAATGGTGGCTCGTCGCGGTCGTCGTACGGGCCGGCGGCCTCATTGGAGACCTGGAGAGCGTGGCTGAGGAGGTCGACGGCGTTGCGCTGGAGGCGGAGCCGGACGTGGGCGTACACGGTGGCTGTGACGCCAATGTGGGCGTGTCCGAGAATCTCTTTGAATCACGACGAGTTCGATGCCTTGCTCCAAGAGCAGGGTGTCGATGCAGTGCCGAGGTCGTGGAAGCAGATAGGACGGAGCCCTGCCCGATCAAGAAGGCTGCGGACGCTGCGATTGAGATTCGCAGGATCGATCGGCCCTCCGCCCTCGCGGTGAAGTCGAGACCGCTGTCCATCCAGCTCTCCACTGCCGCTTCCCCTTCCGCTTCCTGACCTTCATCTGCGGTGCCAGATGGTGGCGGTGAGGAGTTCGGTGCTAGGGCGTCAGGGGGTTGCCGACACGAGGCGCACGGCTATCGGCCGTACCGGCGCAGTTGGTGAGACCGCTGCACCCTGGGGCTGGGGCTCCTCCACCCCCTACTCGGGTATGACCTGGTAGTTGGCTCCTGGGTGCGACGTGTTGTCGGGTACCTCGTTCTTACCTTCCTCCTCGTCACGAGGAGAGGAGAAGGGGCATGCGCCGCTTCGGAAGAACAGCGGCCAATGAGTTGTCTCGAGAAGAGACGCCCCAGCCCTGACCAGCTAAGACATGCAGAAATGGCCTCCCTGAAGGACTTCCGGGAGGCCATTTCGTCGCTGCGGGGGACAACGGGGGGACACCGTACTAGGCGGCCGTCTTCCCCTCCCCCTCGCCACCTCTTCCCGAGATGAGCCTCATCTCCGGCCTGATGTCACCGCGCGGGGCTTCTACCTCGGTGGCCAGCTGCTGGTGCGCGCGCGGTACGAGGGCGACCGGAGCATCGGCGGCCTCCTTCTCGAACTGGGGCATCAGGCTGGTGTACGTGTCTGCGGTAAGCGTGAACGATGCATGGCCCAGGAGAGCCTGGATCGCCTTCATGGACAGGCCGGCTGCGAGGCTCAGGGATGCCGCGCAGTGGCGCAGGTCGTGCAGGCGGATGGGTGGCATGTCGAGCCGCCGCAGGAGGCGGTCGAAGAGCTTGGACACGTTGTCGGGATGCCAGGGGGTGCCATTGTCCTGGGTGAACACGTAGCCGCTGTCGACGTACGGGCCGTACTTCTCGGGGTTGCGCTGGTGCTTCGCTTCCCAGTCGGCTCGCTTCGCCTTCTGAACGTCCCGCCAGGTCACGAGAAGGGCGTGCGTTGCGGAGTCGAGGGCTATGGTGCGTCGACCACTGCGACTCTTGGGCGTCTCGCCGTACATCTGGTGTGTCGTGTCGACAACAAGCTGCTCCACGATGTTGGCGGTTCCTCTGACCATGTCGACCTCTGCCCACGTGAGTCCCGCGGCTTCCCCTCGGCGGGGGCCGCGGAACACCTGCAAGTGCCACATTGCGTACAAGCGATGGCTTGCGGCGGCATCCAGGAACTGTCCGGTGAGTTCGGGGGTCCAGACCATCACGGGACTGGGCTTCTGCCCGGTCTCTCGCCAGCGAGCAACCCGCTCCTCGGTCCACACAACGGCGAGGGGCTTCTCGTATCGCGGAAGGACGACCTGGTCGGCCCAGTTCTGCGCAATGAGCTTCTCCGTGACAGCGGTCTTGAGGGCGGCTGAGAGTGCATTGCGCAGCCGCTTCTGCGTTCCAGGGCCAGTGTCATGGCGGGGCTTGGAGCGGGCCTTCTTGAGGGCCTCCTTGGCGTCAGTCCAGCGTTGACGGAGCTCTGGCGGTCGAGGAAGAGGGGCCTGCTTCCATACCTGATGGGCCGCTTCGCATTCCCTGCGGGCTTGGTCCGCTTGCCTTCGGTTCGCTTCCTTGACTCGGTTGTATGACCAGATGTCTTCGAACATCGCTTGTATGTGGCGGGTTCGCAGTTCACGCATGGCCAGGTGCCCGAGCGCAGGGATATAGACGCGCTCCACGAAGTCACCGTAGTCGCTCCGAGTTCTGCGCTTGAGGTCCACACGGTTGTTCAGCCAGCGCCGCAGGAACTGTTCCACGGTCTCGCGGGATTCAACGTTGATGCCGCCGTTTGCCTCTGCCCAGAGCTGCTGAGCTGCGTGCTGGGCTGCTGCTCGGGTGAGGAAGCCTCCCTTCCTGGGGCGACGGCGTTCGCCGCGGGGGCCGTCGGGGAGGTTGACGTAGTAGTACCAGCTCCCGTGGTCGCGCTTCTTCAGGTCGGGGCAGCTCGTCCCCAGCTCGCGGGTCTTGGGGTTTCCCTTCAAGTCCAGGACAGGCTCACCCAAGTCATCGAGTTTGACTTCGGTGCACTTGCACCGCTTGTAAATGCTGCCGCTGAACATGGGCGCCCCCCGGATGATCTCGGTTGTCCTTACGTGTCCTCATCTTTCTGTAGCGAGCGGGACGCCTCCTTGGGCAACGTAGGCTTCTGGTCAGGTGGCGCGGGGAAGAGGGATGTGACCACATATGTCCTCATCTGTTTCTGTCGTTGCGGGACGTTCGGCGCGGGGTGCGCAGGGCGGTGCGATGACGATGGGTGAGTTGTTGGAGCTGCCTCCGGCGGTGAGCGTGGCGACGGCTGCGCGGGCGCTGGGTATCGGCAAGGACAAGGCCTATGAACTGATCAAGGCGGACCGTTTTCCGGCTCGGGTCATCCGGCTGGGGTCGACGTCACGGGTTGCGACAGCCTCGCTCTGGGATGCGCTGGGCGTGTGTGTGAGCTGAGCGACGTGTTGACCTATTTCACAGGAGCCCGCCCCCGGCGAGGGGGCGGGCTCCTGGTGTTTCTAGCGCCTTGACCTGGCTTGATCTTGGGGTGTTCACTCTCCCGAAACGTTGTGAGCTGCCTCACATCAACACAACCGTCAGGTCTCTCATCTGCGCAAACGCGCCACCCACCCTCCTGATGCCCGATCAGTAAGCCAGTCGACAGCCACCTAACACGTACATTGGCCTATTAGAGGCGAGAGCGACGCCTCATTAAGACGCGATCTGCGCATGATCGAGCGGAGACATGGGGATATGGCACGGCTGTCCGGTTACGCGAACGGCGGGGGCCTCAACCCTGGCGAGGCGGCGTTCCTCCGGCGAGCGGCATCCCGGTTCTTCGCCACCGACCCGCAGGAGTCGCGCAACGCGATCGCGAACTGGCTGAACGACCAGGGGCACCGCACCGCGCTGGGCGGACTGTGGCGCGGCGAGACCCTCACCCGCACCCTGTCCCACCCGAAGATGGCCGGCCTGGATGCGGACGGCGAGCCGATCGAGGGGTTCGGGGAGACCGTCCTCACGCCGGACGAGTACCGCAACCTGATGGGGAACTTCGCCGACCGATCCACGGCGGCGGCGCCTCCCCGCGACTCGTACGAGTACCTGCTGACCCAGGGCATCGCGGACTGTGACGATTGCGGGCACGACCTATCGGGTGCTCGGGTCAACGCCGAAGCCGGTCCCGGCTACCGGTGCCTGCCTCCGACGAGGACGAGGAAGTCGTGCGGCAAGGTCCGTATGAACGCGGACCGTTTGGAGCCTGCGGTCGCCGAGGAGGTCCTTGCGGACCTCCTGCGTCCAGGCGTCCACGAGAAGCTGCTGGGGCTGCAGCAGGATGCCCGCGATGAGTTGATGCGACTGCACGCGCACATCGAGGGCGCCGAGGACCGTTTCGCGGTCCTGAAGTCCATGCGGAAGTCGATGGTTCCCGAGGCGTACAAGGCCGCGGAGAAGGCAACGAACGACGACCTGAAGGCGAGCCGGGCCCGCGTCCGGTACCTCGAGCAGCTCACCGACGTTCCGATCTCCGATGCGCACGACATCGTGAAGTGGTGGAAGTCAGCGCCCCGCGCGTCGAAGCGGGGTCTGATCCGGCTGGCGGTGACGAAGGTCCACGTACTGCCCTCTGGCGGCGGGCGCGGTCATGATCCCCACAGCCGCATCCGGATCGACTGGCGCGCGGGTCTTGCTTGAGGAACCGCCGGCCCGGGCGCTCCACCGCCTCCCGCTAGCTACCCGTAGGCGCGCACTCCTACGGCGAACGAGCGTCACATCTAAGTATTCAGCATGCCCATGCGTAGCAGTCCTGGCGCTGTCATGATCTTGCCCTCCATCCGCAACCCTGTCAACCGGAGATGCATCGAGGGGAACCAGAGTTGCTTTGCGCAGGTGGAAGCCCCTAGGGTCCGATCGGCAACAGATTTCAGCCAATCGATTCCAGATGGGAGACCACGTGAGTGGGACACACCCCCCTGACCCCGCTGCGACGCTACGTAGCTGCGAAGCACTAATCCTCCGCGCCGGCCTTGATCGCGACGAGTACCTCGGGATCTGCGCACTCTCCTACGCGTCCGGGCTGCCGGAAGCGAAGGTCGAGGCGTTGTGCACCGGGCAGCCGGTGCCCTTGGAGGCTTTGGGAGCGCAGGTCACAGAGCGCATTCACATCGCTCAGCAGACCCGGCTGCATCAGGCGGCGGACGGCACGACCCGGCACTACACCTCAAATCAGATTGCCGACGCGGCAGGGATGAGCCGCCAGGGCCTGGTGAAGGCAATGCAGTCGGCCCGAGGCATCCGTGACCTTGAGTACGTAGACGGCGTCGCCCGACTGTTTGACGTGAGGATCGACTTCTTCACCGATCCGCCGGCCGAAGCACTCGACCGCGTCCTCCAGCAGATCCACAAGAGGCTGCTGGAGCTGACTGTCGAGCGCCAAGACGAGAAGCTTCACCAACTGGAGGAGGCAAGCCGACTCCAGGACCTACGCGAACGCTACGGACTTCTCGACATGGCTGCCCGCGGCGCACCGAAGACCATGGAGCTACTCGGACTCTTCGAGTCCGTCCTTGAGGAAGCGGCCGAGCAGCGCAGGCAGGAAAACCGCCCCTGACCCGGGAAAGGGCGAGAACCGCCCCCATATCCACTGCACGAACTGCACAACCAGGTGCTGTGGGTTGCACCAAGAAAGACAAGGCGGGGGACACCCGTGAACGACGAACGCCAGATCTCCCGGCTGAGCAAACAGCTCGCTAAGAATCTGCCGCGACCAACGCCCGACAATCCGCGCGAACTTCTCCAGGCCATCTGCACCCAGCTGGCGGAGGAGCGGAACCGGAAGGTTCGGCTAATGTTTCGAACCTTCCCCCCGCAAACAGTAAGCGGCCTTTGGTTTAAGCTCCCCGACGAAGACCTCATCGTCATCGAGGAGAACACGAGCTGGTTTCACCAGCTCGTCATCCTGGGACACGAAATCTGGCACATGATCTCGGGTCGCGGTACTGGATGCTTCGCACATGACCACGGCGGGGAGCAGGTGATTGCGGCCGCCCGTGCGCTCAGCGAGGATTTCGACATTCAGGAAGCCGTAAACCTGGTGGAGATGGCCGCACGGACTGATGTGGACGCAACCGAGGAAGAGAGCACCGCGGAGCGGGCCGGACTGGCCATCGCGACGGCTGTGCGGAGAGCTATCCACACGTCCAGCACCCCTTCCTACGGGCTGGCTGGCCGCATCGAGCAGAGCCTGGGCGGATAGCAGTGCACGATACTGACTACTACATCCCTGCAGCAGCTCTCGTAACTGCCTTCCTACTGAGAACCCCCGGTCTGATCCGCAATTGGCGACTCAGCATGGTGCGGTCCGCGAACCTCCTCATTCTCCTGGGGGCTGCGGGGTTCGCTTTCGGAGCCCCGCCGACGATCTCCTTCATGAATCGAGTTACCGGAGTCGTCAATTTCTCGGCACCTTTGGTATACGTAATTCTGTGTGGCTACAATCTTGCCTGCCTGGTACTGATCGAGAACTGGCTCGGTGGTGACGACGAGAGAACCCGCCGCCGAATAAGGCGATGGCGAGTCGTCTACATCACAGCCATCTCCCTCGTCATCGTGTGCTTTGCCGTTGGTGATGCGCCGGACGAGCGCCTCGTTGACTTCGACACGTATTACGCAAACACTCCGTGGATCTACGGGGTGATCGTCACCTACCTCCTTGCGCACATGGTCGCTTCCACAGCAATCACCATCATGTGCTGGCGAGGGGTTTCCCAGGTCCGATCGTGGACACGGGTAGGCCTTTGGGTCTTGGTCGCGGGATTCATTCTCAACCTTGCTTACGGGGTAGCCAAACTCACTGCGGTCGCCGCACGGTGGGCCAACGAAGACCTGGATCGGCTCAGCACGTCTGCGGCCCCGCCCATCGTGGCCGCGGGCGGCGTCATCGTCACGATCGGATTCCTGATCCCGCTCCTGGGCCCCAAGGTGGAAGAGCAGGTCCGAGCAGCTGCGGACCACTTCCGTATGAGGCCCCTATGGCAGCTGGTCCGTCCGACCGGCAGCGGCGCACCGGGAGTGCTGAAGGCACCCCTGTGGTCGAGTCCGGCAGAGCGCCTCACCTTCCGGGTGTCCGCCACCCAGGACCGCATCCTGCGGCTGCACCCCTTCTTCGACGACCAGGCGCGCCGCGTGGCCTATGACCAGGGGCAGGAAGCAGGCTTGCCGGAGCGTCAGGCGGCAGCTCGGGGCATTGCCGCGATGCTCTCCGCCGCAGCCGACAGATGCGCTGCCGGTGGTGAGGTACCGGCTCCCACTGCGACAGCTCGGACCGCAAGGGACGAGTATCTGGCTGCGGAAGCCACCCACACGGATCTGCTGCTCGACGTTGCCGCACAGCTCCGCGACACCCTCGCACTTCGCACGGTCGGCATGGCCGACACCCGACAAGAAAGCCTTTCGTGAACGCGCACTCCCCCGGTTCCCCGCATCAATCAGTTGTTATCGGCGCGGGCATGGCCGGGATACTCGCCGCAGCAGTCCTGGCGAAACACGGCTCGGAAGTCACGGTCATCGAACGAGACGTGCTGCCTGCCGGACCTGGTCCCCGTAAATGCCTGCCTCAGGCCCGCCATGTCCACGTCCTGTGGTCCGGCGGGGTCGCGGCGTTCGAGGCCATCCTTCCAGGCATCACCAACGAGTGGGTCGATGCGGGCGCACGCCGCATCTCGCTGCCCACGGACCTTGTCACGATGACCGCACGCGGTTGGATCCCCCGCTGGCCGGAGATGAAGTTCAACATCGCCTGCTCGCGGGACCTCCTCGACTGGGTCGTCCGACGGCGCGTCATGATGCAGCATCCGGGAATCACGGTGCTGGAGCGGCATGTGGTGGAAGGGTTCAGTGGCGACGCCCGCCAGCTGACCGGCGTGCAGATCCGCGGGCCGGAGGCAGGCACGCGCACCTTGCACGCGGATCTGGTCATCGATACGAGCGGCCGCGGATCCCGGTCCGTGCAGTGGCTTGGCGACCTTGGGATCCCCGAGGTGAAAATGATGGAGGTCGACTCAGGGCTCGTCTACGCGAGCCGCCTATTCGAAGCCCCCCGCGATCGGGCCGGCGAACCAGTCGAGAACCTTCCGATTGTCAACGTGCAGTCGAACCCAAGTGACTTCGTCCCGGGCCGTACGGCGACGATCGTGCCGATCGAAGGCGGCCGCATCCTGGGAACCCTGTCGGGCACCTACCACGGCCAGCCCACCGGCGACCCCGAGGACTTTGTGGCCTTCGCAAAGTCGATCCGGCATCCCGTCGTGGGCGACCTCATGGAGGCCCTTACCCCGTTGGACGATCAGGTCATGGTCACCCGCAGTACCTTGAACCGGCGCCGCCTCTTCGAGAAGGCGCGAGTGCCCCGCGGGTTCCTTGCGGTCGGCGACAGCGTTGCTACCTTCAACCCGCTGTACGGGCAGGGCATGACCGTCGCCGCGCAGGGCCTGGTGGCGCTGGATGCATTGATCGGCAAGCACGGACTGACCGATCCGGTTCTTACCCGTCTGGCGCAGAAGGCGGTTGGCCGGCGCGCAGCAGTCGCTTACGAGCTCGCCTCCAGCCAGGACATCCTGTATCCGGGCGCCGTCGGACGGAATCCCCGGCCTGGCAGCGGTCTGGTCAGCTGGTACGCGAACCGTGTCATGGCCACGGCGTCGACGCAGGCCTCCGCGGCGCAGGCGTTCCTCGACGTCATCACGATGACGAAGATGCCCACCGCCTGGCTTCGTCCGAAGACCCTCTTCATGGTGCTTCGCGGCCCTCAAGCCGGCGCCGCTCCAACAGGTCCGCCGATCACCGAGGAAGAGCAGCGCATCTTCAAGCGCACCGCCTCCTTGACCCGCTAACGGATCTTCACCAGCGGGGTGGGGCTGCGGGCACCGCCCCATGCTGCGGTCCGCCCAGGGGAATGGCGCGACCAGGAGAGCCCGAGCAGCTTTCGCGCGCCCCGTCGGCAAGCAGGGCCCTTCATCTGGCCCACGTGGACGGGGTTGAGACAACGCACCCGGCGCATCCGGGTATCGATGAATCGTGGGGGGGCACGTGATCGACGTACAGCGCATCATCGCGCTGTCACAGCAGCCACGCCGGGGAACGGCCGGTGGCGAACCCGCAGCCGTATCCCGGGCACTGCTGCTCTTGGGCGACCTGGGGCACGAGGAAGCCGCCTTGGCCTGTCCGATCGCATGGAGTCAGGCTGCCTGCCGAAGCGCGGCTGCAGCGCAGTCCGCGGCGCCCCCCGGGAAGCTGTGTACGGCCTGCCCATTGGAGGTCTCCTGCCGGTCCGCGCTGATGGCGGGGGCGCCGGATGAGGTGCAGAGGTGGCGTGCGCGCGTGGGCGGCGGGCCGACCGTTACGGCCTGACGAGGGAACGCCCAAGGGCGCCGGATCTGATCCGGCGCCCTTGGGCG
>NZ_JBHWBP010000232.1:0-3857 GCF_042735575.1 Streptomyces sp. NPDC059564
GGCCTGGTGATGCTCGACGAGGACCTGCGCTACGTCCACCTCAACCAGGTCCTGGCCGACATGGACGGCATGTCCGTCCCGGACCACCTCGGCCGCACCGCCTCCGAGGTCATGATCACCTCCGACGACGGCGAGTTCGAGGGCATGCTCCGCGCCGTCGCCGACGGGGGCACCCCCCTGGTCGGCGTCCTGATGGGCCTGCGCACCCCGGGCCGCCCGGACCGCGACCAGGTGCGCTCCGTCAGCTTCTTCCCGCTCACCGGCGCCGTCGGCAGCCGCCCCGGCGTCGGCGGCCTGCTGGTGGACGTCACCGACCGGGAACAGGCCCTCCTGGAGGCGCCCGCCGCCCGCCAGCGCCTCGACCTGCTCGACCGCGCCTCCGCCCGGATCGGCACCACCCTCGACCTGGACACCACCGCCCGGGAACTGGTCGGCGTCGCCGTTCCGGAGTTCTGCGACGCCTCCGTCGTGGAGCTGGTGGAGTGGATGTACCCCGAGAAGGCCTTCGACCCGCGCCTGCCCCTCTTCACCCGCCGGATCGCGGCCGGGACGACGCTGCCGCCGCCCGCCGAGGAGATCGTCGGAGGCCTCGACCGGTTGGAGTACCCGCCGGGCTCCAGCATCCACCACGTGCTCAGCACGGGCCGCCCGCTCGGCGTCCGCGTGGACGAGGACTTCACCACCCGTACCGTCATCCACCGCGACCGCGCCCGGCTGCTGCTCGACAGCGGCCTGGCCACCATCCTCCTCGCCCCGCTGGTCGCCCGCGGCACCGTCCAGGGCGTCGCCATGTTCGGCCGTTCCCCCGCCCGCCCCGCCTTCACCGAACAAGACCTCAGCCTCGCCGGGGAACTCGCCTCCCGTGCCGCCCTCTGCCTGGACAACGCACGCCTCTACGGCCAGGTCCAGGAGATCGCCCTCACCCTCCAGCGCGCCCTGCTGCCCAGCGCCCTCGCCGTCAGCCCCCACCTCACCGTCGCCCACCGCTACCTCCCGGGCGGGGTCACCGAGGTCGGCGGCGACTGGTACGACGTGATCAACCTGCCCGGCGACCGCGTAGCCCTCGTCGTCGGCGACGTCATGGGCCACGGCGTACCGGCCGCCGCCTCGATGGGAAGGCTGCGCATCACCGCCAAGGCGCTGGCCCGGCACGGCCCCGAGCCGGAGGCCCTGCTCGCCGAACTCGACCTCTGCGCCCGCGAGTCCGGCATCGAACTGGCCACCTGCCTCTACGTGGTCTACGACCCCCACACCGGCTGCGCCCGCGTCGCCGGAGCCGGCCACCCCCCGCTCCTGGTGCGCCACCCCGACGGCTCGGTCGAGACCGTCGGCGACGGCCTCGGGGTCCCGCTCGGAGTCGGCGGCATCCCCTTCCGGTCGACCCGCACCCACCTCCCCGAGGGCGCCGTCCTGGCCTTGTACACCGACGGGCTGATCGAGGCCCGGGGCCGGGACATCGACACCGGGCTGGACGCCCTCCGCGGCGAACTCGGGCGCACCGAAGTCTCGTTGGAGCGGATGGCCGACCGGATCCTGGCGGCCCTGCTGCCCACCGCCCCCACCGACGACACGGTCCTGGTCCTCGCCCGGATCCACGGCGCGACCCCGCTCCGCCCGGCTTGAGGTCAAGAATCCTTGACACGGTGTCGCGGTTCCTTGACACTCCTCATGTCTGGTTTTCTTGACATGGAAAGCGGGGGCCGGGATGGCTGTCGAGGAGAGACGTGCCTGGATCATGCTGGTGGCCGCGGTCACGTCGTACGCCGGGTACCTGTGCGTCGTACTGGCCCGGCCCGAGGGGGTGACCCTCGCCCACGCGCCCTACGTGGCCGCCCTGTTGTGGTCGGTCGGACTGTCGGTCGCCGTCTGCGTGGCGGCGAACATCGCGGTCGCCGTCCTCTCCCGCGAGGAGACGGGGACGAAGGACCAGCGGGACCGGGAGATCCACCGCTTCGGCGAGTACGTCGGGCTGTCGTTCGTGGTCGTCGGCGCGGTGGGCGGGCTGGTCCTGGCGATGGCCGAGGCCGCCCCGTTCTGGATCGCCAACACCATCTACCTGGCCTTCGTCCTGTCCTCGGTCCTCGGCTCCACGACCAAGCTCGTCTCCTACCGCCTCGGCTTCCACCCGTGGTGAGGCCGACCCGGGTCACCAACACCATCCGGGCCCAGCGCTTCGCGCACGGCGAGATGACCCAGGCGGAACTCGCCCGCCGCATCGGCGTCAGCCGCCAGACGGTGATCGCCATCGAACAGGGCCGCTACTCGCCCTCCCTGGAGATGGCCTTCCAGATCGCCGGGGCCTTCGGCGTCCCGCTCGACCACGTGTTCCAGTACTCCGCCACCGGCGGCCCCGCCGCCGCCCCCGCGACCGAGGGAGACACCCCGTGAGAGCCGTCGTCCAGGACGCCTACGGACCGCCCGAAGTGCTGCGCCTCGAAGAGACCGGGCGCCCCGTCCCCGGCCGGGGCGAGGTGCTCCTGCGGGTCGGCGCCGCCGGCGTCGACCAGGGCGTCTGGCACCTGATGGCGGGCCGCCCCTACCTGCTGCGCGCCATGGGCTTCGGCCTGCGCGCCCCGAAGGCCCGCGTCCCCGGCCAGGACGTCGCCGGCCGGGTGGAGGCCGTCGGCCCGGACGTCACCCGCTTGCGCCCCGGCGACGAGGTGTACGGAACCTGCACGGGCGCCTTCGCGGAGTACGCCCGCGCCCGCGAGGACCGGCTCGCCCCCCGCCCCGCGAACCTCACCGCCGAACAGGCCGCCGCCGTGCCCGTCTCCGCGACCACCGCCCTGCGGGCCGTACGCGACGCGGGCCGGCTCGCGCCCGGGCAGAGCGTGCTCGTCCTCGGGGCGGCCGGCGGCGTCGGCTCGTACGCGGTGCAGCTGGCCAAGGCCCTCGGCGCGGGCCGCGTCACCGGGGTCTGCGGCCCCGCCGCGGCGGACCTCGTCCGTACGCTCGGCGCCGACGAGGTCCTCGACTACACCCGCGAGGACCCCACCGACGGCACCCGCCACCACGACCTCGTGATCGACACCGGTGGCAACCGCCCCCTCGCCCGCCTGCGCCGCGCCCTCGCCCCGCGCGGCACCCTCGTCATCGTCGGCGGCGAGAGCGACGGCCGGTGGATCGGCGGCACCGACCGGCAGCTGCGCGCCCAGCTCCTGTCGCCGTTCGTCCGCCACCGCCTGCGCGGGCTCGCCGTCACCCCCCGCGCCGCCGACCTGGCCGACCTCGCCCGGCTGATCGAGTCCGGCGCCGTCACCCCCGCCGTGGACCGTACCTACCCCCTGGCCGAAGCCGCCGAGGCCGTCCGCCGCCTGCGCTCCGGCGGCGTGCGCGGAAAGCTGGTCCTGCGCGTCTGACGCTCCACCGGGCGCATTCGCGACAACCTTCACCGGATTCCGGTCACCCTGGGATATCGAGAGATCGCGCAGGGTAGCCAGGGGCCGCGTGCGGAGGGCTCTCCTCCCCACGTCCCCGGACCCGACGAAGGAGTCGCATGTCCCTCCCGACGCAGCAGGTGGAAACCGCCTACGGAACGATCGCCGGACGGATCGAGAACGGGATCGCCCGCTTCCTCGGCATCCCCTACGCCGCCGCCCCGGTCGGCCCCCACCGCTTCGCCGCGCCGGTCCCGCCCGCCGAAGACCACATCCGAGCAGGCGTAGAACGCCTCGGGGGTGTCGGAGCGCTGCCACACCGTGTCGATCAGCTGCCGCCCCGCCGCCTGCGGGATGGTCCCGTCGAAGACATACGAACCATGCAGCAGCGCCGGGTCGGTGGCCTGGGCGAAGGGCTTCGCCTCCAGGTCCGACCAGGCCAGCGGCTTGGTCGGGTCGTATCCGGCCTTGGTGAGGTAC
>NZ_JBHWBP010000232.1:3867-12303 GCF_042735575.1 Streptomyces sp. NPDC059564
TCCCGCCCGCCGAGTGGGACGGCGTGCGGGAGGCCTTCGAGTTCGGGCCGACACCGCCCAAGCCCACGATCGAGGGCCAGTTGGGCGCCCTGATGCCGGACCCGTCGGTCCCCGGCGACGACTGGCTCAACCTCAACGTCTGGACCCCGGACGCCACGGCCGGGGCGGGGCTCCCCGTCATGGTGTGGATCCACGGCGGCGCCTTCACCACCGGCTCCTCCGCCGTCACCGCCTACGACGGGGCCACCTTCGCCCGCGACGGCGTCGTCTGCGTCACCCTCAACTACCGCCTGGGCGTGGATGGTTTCGGCTACATCCCCGACGCCCCGCTGCCCGCCAACCGGGGACTGCGCGACCAGATCTTCGCCCTGGAGTGGGTCCGGGACAACATCGCCGCCTTCGGCGGGAACCCCGACGACGTCACCGTCTTCGGCGAGTCCGCGGGCGCGATGAGCGCCCTCACCCTGCTCTCCCTCGACACCGGCCTCTTCCACAAGGCCATCGCGCAGAGCGGCACCGCGCACATCACCCAGACCCCCGAGGACGCCACGCTCGTCCTGGAGGCCATCGCCGCCGAGGCGGGCGTCGCGCCCACCGCCGAGGCCCTCGCCGGGCTCCCGGTCGTGGAGCTGATCGCCGCCCAGAAGAAGGTCGGCGCCGCCATCACCACCACCGCGGACCCGGAGAAGTACGGCACGACGACCATCGCCTCCTGCGGCATGTCCCTGATGCCCGTGATCGACGGGGACCTGATCACCCGGCGCCCCATCGACGCCATCGCGGCCGGCGCGGGCAGCGGCGTCCCGCTGCTCGCGGGCACCAACACCGAGGAGTTCCGGCTCTTCATCGTGCCGACTCCGATGGTCTACTGGCTGCTGCCCGGGCAGTTCAAGGACCGCGTCGAGGCCTACGGCGCCCCGGCCGACTTCTACGACCAGTACAAGGCGAACAGCACCACCGCCTACCCCCGCAACGCGCCGTCCGGGGCCGCGGCGGCGGTCCTCACCGACCGGATGTTCCGGATCCCGACCTACCGGTTCGCCGAGGCCCGGGCCGCCTCGGGCGCCGAGACCTACGTCTACGAGTTCGGCTGGCGCTCGCAGGTGCAGCCCAACAGCATCCAGGTGCGGCTCGGCGCGTGTCACGCCCTGGAGCTCCCCTTCGTGTGGGACACCCTCGCCGTCCCGGACAGCCTCCCCATGACGGGCCCGAACCCGCCGCAGGACCTCGCGACGGCGATGCACGCGGCGTGGGTGGCCTTCGCCCGGTCCGGCCGCCCGGGCTGGTCCGCGTACGACACCGGAACCCGCCCGGTCATGACCTTCCGCAAGGACAACGGCGAGGACGACGTGATCGTCCCCGACCCCCGGGAGAGCGAGCGCAAGCTCTGGGAGGGTGAACTCGCCCCCGCCGAACCCGCCTAGGCCGGATCCGGGTCCAGCAGGCGGGCGGCCATCGCGCGCATCTCGACCTTGCGGATCTTCCCGGTGACGGTCATGGGGAACTCCTCCACGACGTGGACGTAGCGCGGGATCTTGAAGTGGGCGAGCCGCCCCGCGCAGTACGCGCGGACGGACTCCGCGGTCAGCGGCTCGGCCCCCTCGCGCATCCGCACCCACGCCATCAGCTCCTCCCCGTACTTCGCGTCGGGCACCCCGATGACCTGGACGTCCAGGACGTCGGGGTGGCCGTGGAGGAACTCCTCGATCTCGCGCGGGTAGAGGTTCTCGCCGCCCCGGATCACCATGTCCTTGAACCGGCCGGTGATGCTCAGGTAGCCCTCCCCGTCCATCACCGCCAGGTCGCCGGTGTGCATCCAGCCCTCCGGGTCGACGGCCTCGGCGGTCTTCTCCGGCTCACCCCAGTAGCCGAGCATGACCGAGTAGCCCCGCGTGCACAGCTCGCCCGACGTCCCGCGCGGGACGGTCCGGCCGGAGCGCGGGTCGACCACCTTGACCTCCAGGTGCGGGCCGACCCGGCCCACCGTGGAGACCCGGCGCTCGACCGGATCGTCCGCGCGGGTCTGCGTGGACACCGGCGAGGTCTCCGTCATGCCGTAGCAGATCGAGACCTCGGTCATCCCCATCCGCTCGATGACCTGGGTCATCACCTCCACCGGGCAGGGCGAGCCCGCCATGATCCCGGTCCGCAGGCTCGACAGGTCGTACCCGTCGAAGCCGGGGGCGGCCAGCTCGGCGATGAACATCGTGGGGACCCCGTAGAGCGAGGTGCAGGCCTCCGCCTCCACCGCCGCCAGCGTCGCCACCGGGTCGAAGGCGGGCGCGGGGATCACCATCGCCGCGCCGTGGCTGGTGCAGGCGAGGTTGCCCATCACCATCCCGAAGCAGTGGTAGAAGGGCACCGGTACGCACACCCGGTCCCGTTCGTCGTAGCCGCACAGCTCGCCCACGAAGAAGCCGTTGTTGAGGATGTTGTGGTGCGAGAGCGTGGCCCCCTTGGGGAAGCCCGTGGTGCCCGAGGTGTACTGGATGTTGATCGGCTCGTCCGGGCTCAGGTCCGCCCCCGCCCGTTCCAGTGCGGCCGGATCGGCGGCCCGGCCGCGTTCCAGCAGCGAGGCCCACAGCGGGCCGTCGAACAGGGCCGTGAACTCCAGCCCCGGACAGCGCGGCCGGACCTCCTCGATCATCGCCGCGTAGTCGGAGCTCTTGAAGCGCTCCGCCGCGACCAGCAGCCGGATGCCGGACTGCCCGAGCACGTACTCCAGCTCGTGGGAGCGGTACGCCGGGTTGACGGTGACCAGGATCGCCCCGATCTTCGCCGTGGCGTACTGCACCAGCGTCCACTCGGCGCGGTTGGGCGCCCAGATGCCCACCCGGTCGCCCTTGACGATCCCGAGGTCCAGCAGCCCGAGGGCGAGGGCGTCCACGTCGGCGCCCAGCTCCGCGTACGTCCACCGGCGTCCGGCGGCCACGTCCACGAGGGCGTCCCGGCCGGGGAACCTCCGTACGGTCCGGTCGAGGTTGTCCCCGATCGTCTCCCGCAGCAGCGGGACCCCGGAACTCCCGGACGCACGACTCGACGCTACGGACACACGTACCTCCAGCACTCGCTGCGGCGAAGACGGCCAACGCGCACGGCCCATGATCCCCTCCGGGCGGGCCGTCGGACCAGGGGGCGGGGCGGCTTTCCGGGGCCGGTTTCAAATCGAGCAGGTGTTCGGGTACGGAGGTACGCTGGGGCCATGCACGCACTCCAGGGCTCCCTCTTCGACCAGACCGACGAGATCCGGCTCGGCCCGCTCGCGCCGGTGCGGCGGACCCCGCTCGGGGCCGGGGCGTGGGTGGAGCACCTCCCCGGATGGCTCGCCGGGGCCGACGCCCTGTTCGAACGGCTCGCCGCCGACGTGCCGTGGCGCGCCGAGCGCCGGCAGATGTACGACCGTCAGGTCGAGGTGCCCCGCCTGCTGGCCCACTACGGGGCGGGCGACCCCCTGCCGCACCCCGTGCTCACCGAGGCCCGCGACGCCCTCGGCCGCCACTACGCCGCCGAACTCGGCGAACCCTTCGTCACCGCCGGGCTCTGCCTCTACCGCGACGGCCGCGACAGCGTCGCCTGGCACGGCGACCGCACCGGCCGCTCCGCCACCGAGGACACCATGGTCGCCATCCTCTCCGTCGGAGACCCCCGCGACCTCGCCCTGCGCCCCCGCGACGGCGGCCCCACCCTGCTCCGGCTGCCGCTGGGCCACGGCGACCTCGTCGTCATGGGCGGCTCCTGCCAGCGCACCATGGAACACGCCGTCCCCAAGTCCGTACGGGCCGTCGGCCCCCGGATCAGCGTCCAGTTCCGTACGCGCGGCGTGATGTGAGCGGGAGCGGCCGTGCGCAGCCGGACGGTACAGCGCTGGTGGGCCGGACTGCCGCCCGCCGCCGGGGGAGCGGTCATGGCCGCCGGCATCCTCTCCGTCGGCCTCGGCCTGACCGGGCACACCGTGCTCTCCCTCGCCGCGCTGGTGGTCTCCGGGGCCCTGTGGCTGCTGCTGGCCGCCGACTTCGCCGTCCGGCTCGTCGCTGACCGGGGCCGCTTCCGCGCCGAGGCCGACACCCCGGCCGCCCTCACCGCCGTGGCCGCCACCACCGTGCTCGGCACCCGCCTCTGCCAGCTCGGCCGGCTCGGCGCGGCCACCGCCCTGCTCGTCCTCGCCGCCCTGCTCTGGCCCGGCCTGACCGGCTCCGTCATGCGCCACTGGCGTCACCGCGTGCCCGGCGCCGCCTTCCTCGTCTGCGTCGCGACCCAGGGGCTCGCCGTCCTGTCGGCCGCCCTCGCCGCCGCCCACCGCCTCGACTGGCTCGCCCGCGCCGCCCTCGCCTGCTTCTGCCTCGGAGCACTGCTGTACGCCGTGGCCCTGCGCCGCTTCGACTTCCGCGAGGTGCTCGGCGGGGCCGGCGACCACTGGGTGGCGGGCGGCGCGCTGTCCATCACCGCCCTGGCGGGCGCCTCGCTCACCGCGTCCCCGCTGTGGACCGGCGCCGCGCACACGGCGCTGCGCACCACCACCCTCGTGGCCCTGGCGCTCTCCCTCGGCTGGTACGCCGTCCTCCTCGCCGCCGAGGTGCGCCGTCCCCGTACGCGCTACGACGTGCGCCGCTGGTCCACCGTCTTCCCGCTCGGCATGACGGCCACCGCCTGCCTGTCGGCCGCCGCCCCCACCGGCGTGCCCTGGCTGCGGCCGCTCGGCGAGGTGCTGCTGTGGATCGCGGTGGCCGCCTGGCTGCTCACCCTCGCGGCCTTCGTCCTCTCCCGCCGCCCGGCCCACCGCGCGCCGAGCTCCGCGGGACCGCGCTGACCGGGCCCCGGGACGCCGGTCCGCGGTTCGGCTGGCGGCGGACAGGGCGGCTCAGTAGGGTCCGGCCATGGCCTACACGTTCCAGGTGACCATCGACTCCCCCGAACCCCACGCCCTCGCCGACTGGTGGGCGCAGGCCCTCGGATGGGAAGTGGAACCGTCCGACGAACAGTTCATCCGCGGCATGATCGAGGCCGGTCACGCCACGGACGAGGACACCACCACCCACCGCGGCACCCTCGTCTGGAAGGCCGGGGCCGGCATCCGCCACCCCGAAGGGCTGGAGCGCGCCCCCCGGATGCTCTTCCAGTTCGTGCCGGAGCCCAAGACGGTCAAGAACCGGATCCACCTCGACGTCCGCACCGGCGAGGACGACCCCCAGGCCGTCGTCGAACGCCTCCTGGCCAAGGGGGCCACCCGCCTCCACGAAGGCCACCAGGGCCCCTACGCCTGGACCACCCTCGCCGATCCCGAGGGCAACGAACTCTGCGTCTCGCACTGACGGGCCGTAGGCTGCGCCCGTGAACGTACTCCTCTTCGGCGGCACCGGAATGCTCGGGCGCGGCGTCCTGCGCGAATGCCTGCGCGACGAATCCGTCACCGGCGTCCTCTCCATCGGCCGCACCCCGCTCGGGGTCACCCACCCCAAACTCCGCGAACACATCGTCCCCGACCCCTCGGACCTGTCCGGAATCGCCGCCGAGCTCCCGGACCACGACGCCTGCTTCTTCTGCCTGGGCGTCTCCTCCGTCGGGATGAAGGAGGACGCCTACCGCGCGATCACCTACGACCTCACGCTCGCCGTGGCCCGCCCGCTGGCCGCCGCCAATCCGGAACTGACCTTCGTCTACATCTCCGGCGAGGGCACCGACAGCACCGAGCGGGGCCGATCCATGTGGGCCCGCGTCAAGGGCAAGACCGAGAACGACCTGCTCGCCCTGCCCTTCCACGCCTACATGTTCCGCCCCGGCATCGTCCAGCCCGTGAGCGGCCTGCCCTCCAAGACCGCGCTCTACCGGATCGCGTACGTCCTCACCAAGCCGCTCTTCCCGATCCTGCGCCGGTTCGCGCCGAACCACGTGACCACCACCGAGGCCATCGGCCGCGCCATGATCGCCGTCGCCACCCCCGGCTCCGGGGTCACCACCCGGATCCTGCGCCCGCAGGACCTCAACCGCGTGGGCGGCCAACGGTCGTGACCAGTCATAATTGACTATCGGCTCATCCCTCCCGCACGCGAGAATGAACCATCTCGAACCGGGAGGAACCCCATGAGCCAGGCCCACCTGACTCTGCACGACCTGATGCCCGCCCAGGAGCTGACGGCGGCCATCGACGCCGGGCACGTGACCCGCAAGGCGCACCCCGAACTGCCGCTGTCCATCTACACGTACACGCGCACCGCGCAGTACGAGCAGATCTGGAACCGGGTCACCACGCGCTGCCGGGGCCTCGTCGCCGACGACGCCACCGGCGCGGTCGTCGCCCTGCCCCTGCCGAAGTTCTTCAACGTCGGCGAGCACGAGGCGGGCCGGCCCTACGCCCCCGCCCTGCCCGACGAGCCGTTCGAGGTGTACGACAAGGTCGACGGCAGCCTCGCCGTGGTCTTCCACTACGCGGACCACTGGCGGGCCGCCTCCAAGGGCTCCTTCACCAGCGCCCAGGCCACCTGGGCGCAGCGCCGCCTCGACGCCCGGGACACCGCGGCCCTCGTGCCCGGCGTGACCTACCTCGCCGAGATCCTCTACCCGCAGAACCGGATCGTCGTCGACTACGGAGACCGCCGCGACCTCGTCCTGCTCGCCGCCTTCGGCGCGGACGGCGCCGAGGTGCGGCTCGCCGAGGCGGCCGGACACTGGCAGGGCATCGGCTCGGTCGTCACCGTGTGGCCCGCCATGCCGCTCGCCGAACTCCTCGCGCTCACCGAGTCCAACACCCTGCCCGGCGGGGTCGGCGCGACCGGGACCGACGCCGAGGGCTTCGTCCTGCGCTTCGCCTCCGGTGTCCGCGCGAAGGCGAAGCTGGCCGAGTACGTACGCCTCCACAAGGTGCTCACCCGCGTCACGGAACGCGACATCTGGCGCAGCCACGGCATCCAGCGCTTCGCCGGCCTGCCCGCCAAGCAGCTCGCCCAGGGCCTGAACTGCACCGTGGCGGACATCGAGGCCTGCGGCGGCAAGCCGCTCGACGAGCTGCTCCAGCAGGTCCCGGACGAGTTCGACACCTGGGTGCGCTCGGTGATCACCGGCCTGGAGGACGCGGCCGCCCGCCGCGAGCGGGAGATCGACGCGGCCTTCGCCCGCCTGGCCCATCTGACCGGCGACCGGGGCGCCTTCGCCCGCGCCGTACGCGAGGTCCCCGACGCCGCGCTGCGCCCGGCCCTGTTCCAGCGGCTCGACGGCCGCGCGACGGAACTCGCCTCCTGGCGGGCCGTCCGGCCCGAGACGGCCGACCCCTACACCACCGACGAGGAGAACTGACCCGTGTCCGAAGAGCAGCCCGCACTCCCCGTGGTCCACGTCATGACGGGACTGCCGGCCTCGGGCAAGACGACCGCCGCGCGCGCCCTCCAGGCCGAGGCGCGGGGACGCGTGCGCCGGGTCAACCTCGACGACCTGCGCGCCATGCTCGACCTCCCCGACCCCGAGCGCGGCCGGTCCTACCGGCACGAGCAGACCGTGCTCGCCGTCCAGGACGCTGCGGTCCGCGCCGCCGTGACGGACGGGTTCGACGTGGTCGTCGACAACACCCACCTCACCTCGCACATCCCCAAGCGCCTGAAGGCGGCCGTCGCGGGCCTCGCGACCTTCGTCGTGCACGACTTCACCGACGTGCCCGTCGAGGAGTGCCTGCGCCGCGACGCCGCCCGGGAACGGCCCGTCGGCGAGGAGATCATCCGCATCCTGGCCGACAAGCACGCCAAGGCGCGCAAGGTCGGCTGGCGGCTCACCGCGGAATGGCTCAACGACCAGCCGCCGGTACGGAGCTACACGCCCGACCCGGCGCTGCCGTCCGCGGTGATGTGCGACATCGACGGCACGCTCGCCCTCACCGGCGACCGCGGCCCGTACGACTTCTCGCGCTGCGAGCTCGACCTGCTCAACGAGCCGGTCCGGCGCGCCCTGGACGCCTTCCGGCGCGCCGACGGGGACGTCATCGTGCTCCTGTCGGGGCGCAGCGAGGAACACCGCACGCAGACGGAGTCCTGGCTCGGGCGCCACGACGTGCCGTACGACGAGCTGTGGATGCGCGCGGCCGGGGACACCCGCCGGGACGACGTGGTCAAGGCCGAGCTGTTCGACACGCACGTCCGCGAGCGCTACGCCGTCCGGATCTCGCTCGACGACCGCGACCGGGTGGTCGCGATCTGGCGCCGGATGGGCCTGCCCACCTGGCAGGTCAACTACGGGGACTTCTGAGCGCCGTGGGGCCGCTGCTGATTGTGGACGCGGCGAACGTCGTGGGCTCCGTACCGGACGGCTGGTGGCGGGACCGGCGCGGGGCCGCCGAGCGGCTGCGCGACCGGCTCGCGGAGCGCGACGCGGGGGAGGAGATCGTCCTCGTGGTCGAGGGCGCCGCCCGCGGCGTCGAGTCCGTCCCCGGGGTACGGGTGGACGAGGCGCCCGGCG
>NZ_JBHWBP010000233.1:0-12285 GCF_042735575.1 Streptomyces sp. NPDC059564
GGTCCCCGGCCACCCTTGGCGGTGCTGTCGCCTACTTGGCGGAGTCGGCCGTCTTCACCAGCTGGTCCTTGGTGACCGCGCCGACGTAGACCTTGCCGTCGTCGGTGATCAGCGCGTTGACCAGGCGGGTGGAGAAGATCCGGCCCTCGCCGAACTTCCCGCTGACCTTGTCACCGAGGGAGTCCATGAACTGCTTGGCCTCCTTCGGCGCGTTCTTGTCCTTCTGGATGTCGCCCAGGTTCTTGCCCGCGCCGGTGTCGATGCGCGCGACCGTCGCCCAGCCCTCGCCGAGGACCTTCACGTCGCCCTTGCCGTTGCCCGCGCCGCCGGTCAGCGCGTCCAGGCCGGGGAAGGACTCCAGCGCCTTGAACTCGTGGTCCTTGCCCTTCCCGCCCGCCTTGTCGGCGCCCTCGGTCACCTTGGCGCCCTTGGGCGGGGTGAAGGCGAAGGCGTCGGCGCCCGGCTTGGCGAAGTCGACCTGGGTGAAGCCCGCCTCGGCGATCGGCTTGCCGCCCTGGCTGGAGAGCACCTGGACGCGCAGCGGCACGCCGTTCTTCGCGTCGACGGCGATCTGGACGGAGCCGACGGTGGAGCCGCTCTGCTTGGGCTTCAGGACGAGCTGGTAGGCGTCCCGGCCGGCGACCTGCGCGGTGTCGCCCACGCTGAGGTCGGTGGTCGGGCCGGCCTGCTTGATGAGGTCCTGGGCGAGCTGCTGCGGCGAGGCCGCGAGCCGGTCGGCGGTCTTCTTGTGCTCCGCGCCCTTGCCCGCTTCGTGGCCGGGGTCCTTCTCGTGGAAGGCCTCCTTGGACTTGGAGTCGTAGCCCCAGACGTCGGCGCCGTTGTGGACGAGGGTGTACTCGTCCCTGCCGTCCAGGAAGGTCAGCTTCTGGCGGTCCGGGCCGTCGGCCGCGACGCGGAAGGTGTGCGTGCCGTTCGCGAGCTGCGCCACCTTGTCCTGCGGATCGGCGGACCCGCCCGCGACCCCGCCGCCGCCCAGCAGGCCGGAGGCGAGCGTGGGGAGGCCGAGGTCGGTGCTGAGCTTCGCCGTACCGGTCAGCTGCTGGACGTCGGAGGCCGCGACCTTCTCGATCAGCTGCTGCGCCGTCACCTTGGGCAGGTCCGGGCCGCCCGCGTTGGCGAAGGCCGGGACCATCGCCACGGTTGCCGCGGCGACGCCCGCCACCGCTACCGGTACGGCGTACCGGGCGGCCTTGCGAGAGGTCTTCGTGTTCGCTGCCATGTCAGTGCCCTGCCCTCTTGTGTCTACGGCGGCGACCCCCGTGTCGCCGCACTCACCCGATCCGGTGGGGTTGATGACTCCATCTGACCAAATGTGCGGCTCCGGGGCGTCAGCCCCCGGACGCAACTGCGTGTACGACCGTGGGATGACACGGAAGGGGCCCCTCACCCCCGACCCGTAGGGGTCGCCGGGGGCGGAGGGGCCCTTTCCACCGTCCAGGGGTGCTCAGCCGGCGCGGTGGACCACCGCGTCGCAGAGCTCCTCCAGTGCCGACTTCGCGAAGCACTCCGGCAGCGGGGCGAGCGTGGCGCGCGCGTCCTCCGCGTACTGGATGGTGTCGCGGCGGGCCCGCTCCAGCGCGGGGTGCACCCGCAGCCGGGAGAGCACCTCGGCGTGCCGGGCGTCGTCGGTCAGGTCCCCGTCGAGGAGGCGTACGAGTTCCAGGTCCTCCTCGCGCCCGTCCCGCTCGGCCATCTCCCGCAGCCGCAGCACCGGGAGCGTGGGGATGCCCTCGCGCAGGTCGGTGCCGGGGGTCTTGCCGGACTCGTGCGAGTCGGAGGCGATGTCGAGGACGTCGTCGGCGAGCTGGAAGGCGGTGCCGAGGCGTTCGCCGTACTGGGTCAGGATGTCGACGACCGACTCGTCGGCGCCGGACATCAGCGCGCCGAAGCGGCCGGAGACCGCGATCAGCGAGCCCGTCTTGCCGGCGATGACGTCGAGGTAGTGGGCGACGGGGTCGCGGCCGTCGCGCGGGCCGGCCGTCTCCAGGATCTGGCCCGTCACCAGCCGCTCGAAGGCCTCGGCCTGGATGCGGACGGCCTCCGGTCCGAGGTCGGCCAGGATGTGCGAGGCGCGGGCGAACAGGAAGTCACCCGTCAGGACGGCCACGGAGTTGCCCCAGCGGGCGTTGGCGCTCTCCACCCCGCGGCGTACGTCCGCCTCGTCCATGACGTCGTCGTGGTAGAGCGTGGCGAGGTGCGTGAGCTCCACGACCACGGCGGAGGGGACGATCCCGGGGGCGTACGGATCGCCGAAGCGGGAGGCGAGCATCACCAGCAAAGGCCGGAATCGCTTGCCACCGGCGCGCACCAGATGCTGCGCTGCCTCGGTGATGAAGGGGACTTCGCTCTTGGTGGCTTCCAGCAGACCCGCCTCGACGGCGGCCAGTCCGGCCTGGACATCGGTCTCAAGAGCCTGGTCCCGCACGCTCAGTCCGAACGGCCCGACGACGGTCACGAGGGGTACTCCTGTCTGCTGACGATCACGTTGACGATCACCTGGATTGTCGATGTGTCGCTGCCATCACTCAAGCCAGCGTATCCGGTCTGTTTTCGATCACCCAGAGCGCCTGCCCCGCCACCACGCGCGCATCGCCCGATGTGCACCGGTATGTTCTGTGGAAGCCGAAACAACCGGAGAATATGTTTTGTCCAGAACTGCGACCGATATAGACGAGCCCAGGGATCCGAAAGCCGACCAGTCGCCACCCGGCGACGACCACGCGTTCCTGGGGCATCCCCGGGGCCTGGCCACGCTCTCCGGGCTGGAGGTCTGGGAGCGGTTCTCCTTCCTGGGCATGCAGGCCATCCTGGTCCTCTATTTCGCGGACACCGTCGCGAACGGCGGCCTGGGCATGGACCCGGCCACCGCCGCCTCCCTCTCGGCGGCCTACGGGACCATGGTCTACCTCGTCTCCGTGGCCGGCGGATGGCTCGCCGACCGCATCCTCGGTTCGTACCGCGCCGTCCTCTTCGGCGGCATCCTGATCGCCTGCGGCCACTACGCCATGGCCGTGCCCACGGCCGCCATGACCTGGGCGGGCCTCGGCCTGATCAGCGCGGGCACCGGCCTGCTCAAGCCCAACGTGGCCAGCATGGTCGGCACGCTGTACCGGACGGACGACGAGCGGCGCGACGCCGGCTTCGCCCTCTACTACACGGCCATCAACATCGGCGCCTTCGCCGGCCCGCTCGTCACCGCCTGGCTCGGCGAACACCAGGGCTGGCACTGGGGCTTCTCGGCCGCCGCCATCGGCATGACCGCCGGGCTCGTCCAGTACGTCCTGGGACGCCGCCATCTGGCCGGGCGCAAGCACTCGGCCGAGTACGCCCTGGCCCCCGACGCGATGCGGCGCGCCGTGTGGCGGATCGCCGGCGGCTGCGTCGCGTTCGCCGTCGCCGCCACCCTGCTGGCGGTCGTCGGCTGGTTGACGATGGGCCGTTTCGTCGACCTCCTGACCCTCGTCTCGGTGATCGCCCCGGTCGTCTACTTCGCGGTCATGTTCCGCAGCCCGCGCGTCACCACCGAGGAGCGCGGACGGCTGCGCCCGTACGTGGTGCTCTTCCTGGCCTCCGTCGCCTTCAACTTCATCCTCTTCCAGGCCTACTCGACGATGATGCTGCTGGCCTCGGCGAACGCCCGGACCGAGATCCTCGGCTTCCACTTCCCGGCCGGCTGGTACGCGTCCGCCCTCGGCGCCTTCGAGGTGGCCCTCGCCCCGGTGGTGGCCGCGCTGTGGGTGCGGATGGGCCCCCGCCAGCCGCACGCCTCCAACAAGATCGCCATCGGGGTGATCCTGGGCGGCCTGTCCTTCCTGCTGATGGTGATCCCCACCTCCGGGCACGAGGGGGACGCGTACCAGATGGCCGCCTGGTGGATCGTCGGCTCGTACCTGCTGCTGGGGCTCGGCGACGTCCTGCTGGAGACCTCCGGCATGTCGGCCACCACCAAACTCGCCCCCAAGGCCTACGCCGGCCAGACGATGGCCCTGTGGTTCCTCTCCCTGGCCCTCGCCAACGGCATCCAGGCCCAGGTGGTCAAGTTCTACGGCGAGGTGTCCAACCCCGTGTACTTCGGCGTCAACGGCGCCGTCGCGGTCGCGGTCGGCCTGGCCGTGATCGCGATGGCCCCCTGGCTGCGCCGCACCATGCATCCCGTCCACTGAGGGACCGGTGAACAGACTCCGATGATCATCCGTACCGATTTCCCGTACGCGACCGCCCACGAGGACGTCCGGATCCCGATGCCCGACGGCGTCGAGCTGTACGCGCGGATCTGGCGCCCCGTGACGGACGAACCCGTCCCGGCCCTGCTGGAGTACCTCCCGTACCGGCTGACGGACTGGACCGCCCCGCGCGACCGCCAGCGCCACCCCTGGTACGCGGGCCACGGCTACGCCTCCGTACGGGTCGACGTGCGCGGCCACGGCAACAGCGGGGGCCGGCCCGGCGACGAGTACGACGCCCGGGAGCTGGCCGACGGGGTCGCGGTGGTGGAGTGGCTCGCGGCGCAGCCGTGGTGCACGGGCGCGGTGGGCATGTTCGGGATCTCCTGGGGCGGCTTCAACAGCCTCCAGATCGCCGCGCTGGCCCCCGAGGCGCTGAAGGCGGTCGTCACCGTCTGCTCCACCGACGACCGCTACGACAACGACGTGCACTACATGGGCGGCTCCGTGCTCGCCGTGGACATGCACGCCTGGGCGGCCACCATGCTGGCCTTCGCCTGCCGCCCGCCGGACCCGCTGTACGCGGGGGACGGCTGGCGACAGCAGTGGCTGGACCGGCTGGAGGGCGTGGAACCCCTGATCCACACCTGGCTCTCGCACCAGACCCGCGACGACTACTGGCGCCACGGCAGCGTCTGCGAGGACTACGGGGCGGTCCGGGCGGCCGTACTGGCCGTCGGCGGCTGGCACGACCCGTACCGGGACACGGTGCTGCGGCTGGTCTCCGCGCTGCCCGCGTCCCGGGTGCGGGGGCTGATCGGACCCTGGTCGCACCAGTACCCGGACCGCGGGCTGCCGCCGGGCCCGGCCATCGGCTTCCTGCAGGAGACCCTGCGGTGGTGGGACCACTGGCTCAAGGGCGAGGACAACGGGGTCATGGAGGAGCCGCTGCTGCGCTCCTGGATCAGCGAGTCGCACCCGCCGGCGACCGTGTACGAGCGGCTGGAGGGCCGCTGGGTCGGCGACCGGGCGTGGCCCTCGCCGGCGGTGGTCCCCGTCTCGTACGGGCTCCAGGGCGGGCCGGTGCTCATCGCGTCGCCGCAGCACACCGGGATCGACGCGGGCCGCTTCTTCCCCTACGGCAACGACGCCGACCTGCCGCCGGACCAGCGGGAGGAGGACGCGAAGTCGGCCTGCTTCGAGTTCCCGGTGGCGGCGGGGGGCGAGCCGGTCGAGATCCTGGGCCGCCCGGCGGTGACGCTGCGGCTGCGGATGGACGTCCCGTACGGGCAGGTCGTGGCGCGGCTGTGCGACGTCGCCCCCGACGGGTCCTCGACGCTCGTCACCCGGGGCGCCCTCAACCTCTCCGCGCGGCGGGGGCGGGACCGGGCGGTGCCGTGGACGCCGGGGGCGCGGGAGGACGTCGGCTTCGAGCTGAACGGCATCGGGCACTCCTTCCCGCCGGGGCACCGGATCCGGCTCGCGCTGTCGTCCGCGTACTGGCCGTGGATCTGGCCGCGGGCCGGCTCCGAGGCGGGCTGGACCCTCGAACCGGAGGGCAGCACGCTGGAACTCCCGATCCGCGCGGGGTCGCCTTCGACGGACCACGGGATCGTGTTCGAGGCGCCGGAACAGGCGGAGCCGCTGGGGGTGGTCTACCCGGAGACGCTGGACGCGCCGCGGCCGGAACGGGTCGTCGTACGGGACGTCGCGCGGGGGGCGTGGCGGCTGGAGGTGGCCCCCCGGTACGGCGGGACGCGGGTGTACCCGGACGGGCTGGAGTTCAGCGAGGACGCGGAGGAGGTGTACGAGATCCAGGACGCGGACCCGCTGTCCGCGTCGACGCGCTCGGAGTGGCGGATCCGGCTGCACCGGCCGGAACTGGGCTGGGACACGCGGGTGGAGACCCGGTCGGAGATCACGTGCGACGAGGGCGGGTTCCTGACGGTGAACGAGGTGGTGTGCCGCGAGGGCGACAAGGTCGTCTTCCACCGCACCTGGGAACGCCGCCTCCCGAGAGCGGCGGGGTAAGCCCCCGTACGCGTCAGCCCCGCGTCCCGGCCCCGGGCGGAGCGCGTTCCGCCCGGGGCCCCTTCGCCGGCGGTCGGGCGCCGTCGAAGGGCGCGACGGGGGGGAGGACTCAGCCCCCGCAGCTGAGGCAGTCCCAGGCGCTCCAGTTCGCGCCGGGGGCGGTGCGGAGTCGGCCCCACGTCTGGGTGTTGGATCCCTTGGCGTAGATCCAGATGGCCTGGGGGCCTATGTCGGTCTGCTCCCGGATGCTGATCTTGCTCCACACGGTTCCGCCGAGGGAGTACCAGCCGGACCACTGTCCGTTGGTGGTCCAGCGGGTCCACACGGCGTAGTCGGTACCGACCAGGAACTGTTCGCGCTGGTCCCCCGGAAGCGCGTGGTTGGTGACGCCGTACTCGCAGATGTACTGGGCGCCCCCGGTGCTGCACGGGGCGGCCTGAGCCGGCGCGGTGGCGACGGCGAGGCCGGCCACGGCGGCCAACGCGACGAGGGCGGCCTGGATCTTCTTCACAGCTGGTGACACTCCTTCGATGACACGCCGGGACGCTGTCGGTCAGCCAACTCCCGTACGCCTGTTCACCCTAGCGAAGCGCCCTCCACCCCCGACTCCAGGCCACCACACCCCGCACCGCCGGCCCGGCCGCGCCCCGGGCGACCCGCCCGGGACCCGACTCCACGGTCAGACGGTGCCGAAGGCACCGCCCTTGACGCCGTCCACGAACGAGGCGAACGCCCCAGCGGGGACTGACAGAACCGGACCGTTCTGGACCTTCGAGTCACGCACGGGGACCACTCCGCGCGGGGCGACGAGGTTGACGGCGACCTCGACGCACTGGCCGCCGTTGTCGCTGTAGGAGGACGTGAACCAGCGGGGGGATTCGGTCGTCACGAGCTGCCCTTTCGTAGCTGTTCGATCAGGGCCACGGATGCCGCCTGGGTGCATGCCTCGGCCTGGAGTTGATGGTAGGCCGTCAACATGGGCACCACGGAGTTGTTGTCCCGCTCCAGATGGCCCCGTTGGGCGGATTCGGCGTACGACATGATCGAGCGATCTGACAAGGTCAGCACGGTGACGGGCAGGTTGAACGGCCTGCGCTCCCCCATCTCGAACGGTGCGATCTGGAGCACCGTGTTCGGCAGTTCGGCGAATTCGAGCAGCCGCGTGAACTGCTCCCGCATGACGTCGGGTCCGCCGAGCGGACGGCGGATGCAGCTCTCGTCGAGTACCGCGAGGATCATCGGGGCGGGAGTGCGCAGGAGCACGTCCTGCCGGTCCGCGACGATCGAGACGCGCTCGGCCGCCTGGTCGGCGGTGATGGCTCCACGCTTGACAGCGCTCTGCGCGAGCACCGTCGCGTACTCCGGCGTCTGGAGCAGACCCGGTATGACGCCGACCTCGTACAGCCGGATTTCCGCCGCCCTGCTCTCGTAGCCGAGGAACTCCGGGAAGCCCTCCAGCAGGACTCCGTGGCGGATCTCCCGCCACTGGCGTTCGAACGTGTCCTCGGTCCCCACCAGCCCGAAGACCGCGTCCGCACTGCGCGAGAAGCGCAGAGTCGAAATCTTGCGCCCGGTTTCCACGGCGGAGATGTGCGTGGCGGAGAACCCCAGCTGCGGCCCGTGCGGGACGGTCCGGAGTGGGAGGCGGAGCCGCGCGAGGTGCGGCTCGCCGACCCGTTGGAGCGGCTCCGCGCCGAGACCGCCCGGCGCAACGCCGTGAGCCGGGAGGGGCTGCTGTGAAGGACGGTCCGCGCGCCGACGCGTGGCGCGCCGTCGCCGTCGCCGTCGGGGCCGTCGCCTGGGTCTGCTGCGTGGCCTGTCTCGTCGCCCGGGGGTGGGCCGCGTGAGGACCGCCTGCGGCGCGGCCGGCCTCCTGTCGGCCGCGCACCTGGACGCCCTCGCCGAACTGGTCGCCGGGAACGCGCACGTCCTGCGGGCCGTGCTCGGCGAAGGTCCCGAGCTGCGGTGCGCCCTCGAAGAACACTCCGGCCCGCACATGGACCTGGTCCACGACTCCGGCGCCGGCCGGGTCCTGTGGGCCCAGTGGTCCGAGCCGGACACCGGGGGGCTCGACACCGTCCTCGCGCTCCCCGACTGCCCGGCCGTCACCCGCCGCGGCCCGGGCTGCTGGGCGTACCTGTCCCACCCCGGCGCGCACACCTGGCAGCTCACGCCGCTCTGGGCCACCGGGATGAGCCCGGCGGCGCGCCAGGAGGCGGCGCGTCAGGCGTAGAGGCGCTCCAGGACCACCGCGACGCCATCCGCCTCGTTCGAGAGCGTGGTCTCGTCGGCCACGGCGAGGAGTTCGGGGTGGGCGTTGGCCATGGCCACCCCGTGGGCAGCCCACGCGAACATCGGAATGTCGTTCGGCATGTCGCCGAAGGCGATCGTCGTGGACGGCGCCAGCCCCAGCACCTCCGCCGCCCGCCCGAGCCCGCTCGCCTTGTCGATGCCCGGCGGCTGGAGTTCCACGGTGTGTTCCCCGGCCATCGTGACGTTCACCAGGTCCCCGACCACCGCCCGCGCCACCCGCGTCAGCTCGTCGTCGTCCAGCCGCGGGTGCTGGAGCAGCACCTTGTTGATCGGCGCCGCCCACAGGCCCTCCCGCCTCGGCACCCGCACCGTCGGCAGGTGCGGATGCCACATGCGGTAGCCGGGCCCCATCAGCATCTCCGCGTCCAGGCCCTCCTGGTTGACCGCCGCGTAGACATCGCCGATCTCCGCCTCGATCTTCCCGAGGGCCACCTCCGCCAGTCCCCGGTCCATGGAGACGGAGTGCAGCAGGAGTCCGCGCGCCGCGTCGTACACCTGCGCGCCCTGCCCGCACACCGCGAGCCCCGTATAGCCGAGGTCGTCCAGGACATGCCGGACCTGTGGCACGGGGCGGCCGGTAACGACGATGTGCTGGGCGCCGGCGGCGCGCGCCGTCGCGAGCGCCGCGTACGAGCGGGCGGAGACGGTGTCCCCGGCGCGCAGCAGAGTCCCGTCCAGGTCAGTGGCGATCAAGGCATAAGGAAGGGCCGGAGGCGGAGCGGAAGTCACCCCGCCAAGGATACGGACCGCCTTGGACAAGTCCTACAATTGACGTCTTCTCCACCTGAAGGTGGAGAATTCCCGCCTGGCCGCCGTTGTTGAGCGGCGGACTTCGGGTGGTTCCTGCTTCATCGCCCACAGCCCGGCTCGCCGAGTCTTACACGGGCTCCACAGGCGTTTTACCTCTCGGCCCGCCCGGCCGCGAGGAGTTGGCGCCCTTCGGCGCGAAGGTTGATTTCGGCGTTACCGTCCCTGTCGTGCCTGGCTCCGCAGTCGCACACCCACTGCCGGATGTGAAGCTGTTCGCGGCCCCTGGGGCCAGTGAGCGCGCCGCACTGCGAGCACAGTTGGGTGGAGGGGAACCACCTGCCCACCTTGGCGAAGCCGCGCCCGTACCGTACGCACTTGGCTTCGAGAATGCGGGCGAACGTGCCGAGCGACTGGTCGTGCACGGATTTGCCGAACCGGACGGAGCGGGCCATGCCCTTCACGTTCAGGTCCTCCAGGTAGGCCGCTTGGCTCTCGCGGACGATCCGGGTGGTTTCCTGTTCGATGAAGTCGCGTCGCTGATCTGCGATGCGCGCATGAACCTTGGCTAGAGCCAGCTTGGCTTTGCGGCGGTTGTTGCTGCCCGTCTGGCACCTGCCGAGTTTGCGCTGAGCACGGCGGAGCTTCTTCTCCCGGCGGCGAAAGAACTTCGGAGAGGCGATCTTCCTGCCGCGCAGCACGGCGTAGGAGGACAGGCCCAGGTCGATACCGGTGTCGGTCTCTTCCCAGTCCAGCTCGGGGAGCGGCTTGTCCTCGGCCTCGACCACGAACGAGGCGAAGTACCGCCCGGACGCGTCCTTGATGATCGTGACCGACGAGGGGTCGGAGGGAAGCCCGCGCGACCAGCGGACCGCTACATCACCGATCTTCGGAAGCCGGAGCGCACGATCCTCGGTGATGGAAAAACGTGCAGCCTTGGTGAACCTGACCGCTTGGCGGCCAGCCTTCCTCTTGAAGCGCGGCGGCCCCATCTTCGGGCCCTTGCGGGTTCCCTCCCCGGAGGCGAAGAAGTTGCTGTACGCGGCGCCCAGATCCCGCAGGGACGATTGGAGTACGACCGCCGAGACCTCGCCGAGCCAGGAACGCTCCTCGGTCTTCTTCGCCTCCGTGATCACCAGCTTGGCCAGCTCGACGATCGACGGGACGGGCTTGCCCTGCTTATAGGCGTCCCGGCGAATGCCCAGAGCGTTGTTCCAGACAACGCGGGCGCACCCGAACGCCTTCGCCAGCTCGATCCCCTGTGAGGCGCTCGGGTACACGCGGAACTGGTACCTGAGCTTCATAACGATCACGATACCAGCGTGCACCTATGATGGTGTCATGATTCAGCTGACCCTACGCCTCCCCGATGACATCCACGCCCGGCTGACCGCTCAGGCAGAAGCCGACCGGCGGTCCCTCAACTCCGAGATCGTCTACCTGCTTGAGGTCGCGCTCACCGCCGTAGGCGGCAACGACGAATCGCCCTGACGGCGATTCGTCCCCCCTGCCCCGCTATGCGGGAGCGAATCCGGCCTCCCACAGACCCCAACAGCCACGTAACGTGTCAACCAGCCCCCGGGACACCCCCGGACCGCATCGAAAGCGAGGCAGTACCCCATGCCCCAGCAGAGCCCCCTCGATGTTCCCGAGGGCGACCCGTTCGGGCCGCACAACCTCCCGTACGGCGTCTTCTCCACCCCGCAGGAGCCGGGGCGGCGCCGGGTCGGCGTGCGGATCGGCGGGTACGTGCTCGACGCGGGGGCCGTCGCCGTCGCGCTCGGTTCCCCGTACGCCGGGCTGCTCGGCCGGGACTCGCTCAACCCGCTGCTCGCCGCGGGCCGCACCGCCTGGCGCGACGTGCGCCGCGCGCTGACCGCCTGGGTCACCGACCCCGGCCACCGCGCCACCGTCGAACCGCACCTGCTCCCGCTCGACGCCGTCACCCTGCACCTGCCGTACGAGGTCGCGGACTACGTCGACTTCTACGCGAGCGAGCACCACGCCACCAACGTCGGCACGATGTTCCGCCCGGACGGCGACGCGCTGACCCCCAACTGGAAGCACCTGCCGATCGGTTACCACGGCCGCTCGGGCACCATCGTCGTCTCGGGCACGGACGTCGTACGTCCCTCCGGGCAGCGCAAGGCGCCCGCCGACCCGGCGCCCGTCTTCGGGCCGTCCGTGAAGCTCGACATCGAGGCCGAGGTCGGTTTCGTCGTCGGCACCCCCTCCGAGCTGGGCAGCCCGGTGGCGCTCGGCGACTTCGAGGACCACGTCTTCGGGCTGTTCCTCCTCAACGACTGGTCCGCGCGGGACATCCAGGCCTGGGAGTACGTGCCGCTCGGCCCCTTCCTCGGCAAGTCCTTCGCCACCTCCGTCTCCGCCTGGGTGACCCCCCTGGAGGCCCTGGACGCGGCCCGGGTCGCCCCGCCCGCCCGGGACTTCCCGCTCCTGCCCTACCTCGACGACGCCGACAGCGACCGCCCCGGCGGCTTCGACCTGCGCATCACCGTCTCCATCAACGGGCAGGAGGTGGCGCGCCCGCCGTTCGCCGGCATGTACTGGACCGCCGCCCAGCAGCTGGCGCACATGACCGTCAACGGCGCCTCGCTGCGCACGGGCGACGTGTACGGCTCCGGCACCGTCAGCGGCCCGGAGGTGGACCAGCGCGGTTCCCTGCTGGAGCTGACCTGGAACGGCCGCGACGCCATCGAGCTCGCCGACGGCAAGCGCACCTTCCTGGAGGACGGCGACACCGTCACCCTGACCGCCTGGGCCCCCGGCGCCGACGGCACCCGCGTCGGCCTCGGCGAGGTCACCGGCCGCATCGTGGCAGCCGCCCGCTGACCCCCTCGACGGGGTGGCGGATCCCGCCGCCGCCCCGTCGCCGGACCCCGCGCCTAGGCCGCCCGGGCGGCCCGACCACCCGTACGCTCCCCACCCGTGGCGGGGCGGGGCGAGCGAAGCGACGCTGCTCGCATGGTCCCTCGCCACACGAAGCTCATCT
>NZ_JBHWBP010000234.1:0-12282 GCF_042735575.1 Streptomyces sp. NPDC059564
AGGTCGGTGCGCATGGCCCCCGAGCGGCCCTTCGCACAGCAGCGGGGGAACAGCCTCGACGAGCGCCTCGCCCGCGAAGTCCCCGAGCTGGAGCCACCGGCGGGAGACGGGATCGGGGACCTGACGGATGGCGAGGGCGAGCCCGTGGACCCCGAGGCGGGCGGTGTGCGGGCCGGCCGGCTGGCCCCGGCCACCGCGTTCCCGCACGAGAACCACGTGATCGCGCGCGACGTCGGCATCGATGCCGGGGCCGCCTCCGCCGAGGAAGCGGCCATGCACGTCATCGAGGACCTGGACGAGGAAGGGCCGTAGCCGAACGGGCGGGCGGTCATGCCGCCCGTCGGCGCGCGCGGCGGGAGGGCGGCGATCCACGCCTTTGACGCCGGAGGGGCCTACGGCGTTTTCGAGGCCGCGCCCGTCCACGCGGCGCGCAGCGCCTTCTTGTCCACCTTGCCGACCTTGGTCGTCGGCAGCCGGTCCAGCAGGACCGTCTTGCGGGGCGTGTACAGGTCCCCCAACTCGGCGGTCACCGCCGCGCTGACCGCGTCCGGGTCGACGTCGGCGCCCTCGGCCGTGGCCAGGAAGATCTGTACGGCCTCCCCGTACTCCTCGTCCGGCACGCCCACCGCCGCCGCGTTGCGCACACCGGGCAGCGTCAGCAGGAAGTCCTCCAGGACCCGGGAGTAGACGTTGTCGCTGGTGCTGCCCGTGACGATGATGTCCTTGGCCCGGTCGACGAGATAGAGGTACCCCTCGGCGTCGAGATAGCCCATGTCGCCGGTGCGCAGCCAGCCGTCGTGCAGCGCCTCCGCGGTGCGCTGCGGGTCCTCGTAGTAGCCGAGCATCACCGTCTCGCCCCGGAGGCACACCTCGCCGACCTGCCTGACGGGCAGCGCCGTCGCGCTGTCCTCACCACGGATCTCGATTTCGGTGCCGGAGATCGCGCGACCGCAGCTGCGCCAGAGCTCGGGCCGCTGCGGGGCCGCCGAGGCGAGGTCCTCCGCGCCGAACGCGGCGATACCGAGCGCCTCCGACTGCCCGTAGGCCTGGCTGAGGACGGGCCCGAACACCTCGACCACCTGCTGCAGACGGCTCGGCGACGAGGCCGCGCCGCCGACGAGGATCCCCCGCAGCGCGGGGAGGGCGCCCGGCACGCACTCCGGGTGGTCGAGGAGCGCGTACAGCATGGGCGGTACGAACATGGTGGCGGTGATCCGCTCCTCGCGCAGTACCGTCAGCGCCGCCCCCGCTTCGAATTCGGGCAGCACGACGAGGACGGACCCCGTCACCAGCGCCTGGATCGAGGTGAGATGGCCGCTGCCGTGCGTGAGCAGCGTGGCGGCGAGCACCCGGTCCGCGTCCGGGTCCATGGTCGGGAAGAGCGCGGGGCGGGAATCCTCCGGCCCGTCATCCATCAGGTCCATCAGCGCGTCGTAGAGCCGGTAGCTGTGCGCGGCGAGCTTGGGGCGGCCCAGGGTGCCGCCGGTGTAAAGGACGGTGACGGCCTCGTCCGCTCCCGGGGCGGGCACGCTGTCGGGCCGCTCCGAAGGGCACTGGGCCGCCAGGGCCAGCAGGTCAGTGCACTGCTGCTCGCAGGGCCCGAGACTGAGCAGCACGGGTGCGTGGACGCTGCGGTCGGCGGCTGCGGCGGCCCGCTGCGCGAAGAGCGGGTCGGTGACCACGGCGCGCGCCCGAGACTGCTCGACCAGCGCGGCGAGCTCGCCGGGCCCCGGTTCGGGCGGCAGGAACACGACGCGGCAGCCGATGAGATGGACCGCGAGCTGCACCAGGACGGAGTCCACACGGTTGGCCAGGAAAAGCCCCACTCCGTCGCCGGGCGCGAGCCCCTGCCGGCGCAGCGCGTGCCCCAGACTGAACAGCCGCCGCCGAGCCTCCCCCCGCGTCAGCCGCTGCTCACCCTGCACGAGCGCCTCGGCGTCCTCGTCCTTGTGCCAGTGCTCCAGGATGCGGTCCACGTAGGTCCGGCGCTCGGATGTTTCTTGTGCGTTAACAATCATGAAAACATGCAAACACGCCGCTCACGGGCCATAGCGCCACAGGGGTGCGTTTTCGGCCATCAGGGCCGCCTAGCCTTCCCGGCCTTCGTCCGGGTGGATGACGTGGTCCCGGCGGATCCGGTCCGCGTTGGCGCGCTCCACCCGTTCCTCGTCGAGGGGCGGCTGCTGCGCACCCGTACCGGTCCGCGACGCGGCCCCCGGCGGCCGGCCGTGGTCGTCCGCCGTTCCGCCCTCGTGCTGGAGCAGCGGCCGCTGCTCCGCCCCCGGGGCGGGGGCCGGTTCCTCGGGCATCACCGCGCGCAGGGCGCGCGCGGTCGGCTCCGGGTCGGCGACGGAGACGGCCACCCGGCCGAACGGTGCGCCGGGGCCCAGGTCCAGGCACAGCACCACGCTGCCGGCCCGCACCGCGACGAAGTCCTCGCCGCCGAGCGCGTGCCGGATCCCGACGCACCGCCCCGGGGCCCACACGCCCGGGCCGGGCTCCCCGCGCAGTACGCGCCACCAGCTGGTCTCGACGTCGACCCGGCGCAGCGCCGCGACG
This sequence comes from Streptomyces sp. NPDC059564, assembly GCF_042735575.1. Taxonomy (NCBI): domain Bacteria; kingdom Bacillati; phylum Actinomycetota; class Actinomycetes; order Kitasatosporales; family Streptomycetaceae; genus Streptomyces; species Streptomyces sp. NPDC059564. The sequence continues at coordinate 2,560 of NZ_JBHWBP010000234.1, forward strand.
GGTACGCGGACCTCGCGCCGTCGCGCCGCGAGCCCGTCCCGGAAGCCCAGCCGCACGACGACGTCGGCTCCTTCGACGCTCACACGTGCCATGATCCGCCCACCGTCCTTTCCTGCGGCTACGATCCGCCGTCCGTGCCCGGCTCCCCTTCAGGCGGCTTCCAGGGGCCGGTCGGCCACGGCCACCTCCAGGCTGTCGACGACGGCCTCCAGGCTGCCCGTGGCCCGGTAGACCGCCCGCTGGCGGCGGGCGCCCGTACCGCGGCAGCGCAGCCCCTGCCACAGGGCTTCGGCGGTGCCGAGATCGCCGGCCGCCGCCAGCCCCGGGGCGGCCCGGTCGAACAACCGGTCGACGAGGAAGGTGGCCGGCTCTTCCCGGCCGCTCGCCGGGTCCAGGGCGGGCCCCTCGATGCCGTACATCGTGGCCAGCCGGTGGGCCCTGCGGAGCGCGGGCTCCGGCGGCAGGGGCGGGGGTACGTGCGCGTCCACGTCCACGAGGAGCGCCCCGGCGAGACCGCGTACGAGCATGGCGGTCAGGGTCACCGTGTCGAGGTCCGCGTTGACGTCGGAGATCCGGATCTCCAGCGTCGGCACGTGCTCGGAGGGCCGGGCGTACCAGTACACCATGCGGCGGTCGAGCAGCACGCCGGAGCCGACCAGGCCGTCGACGTAGGCGAGGTACTGGACCTCGTCGACGACGGGAGGCGGGCCGACGGTCGGCCAGTCGGCGTGGGCGACGGCGCGCCAGCTGGCCAGGCCGGAGTCACGACCGCAGACGAACGGCGAATTGCAGGTGATCGACTGGAGCACCGGCAACCACGGACGCATGTGGTTCGCCAGCGCCAGGGCCCTCTCCCGGTCGAGGGTTCCCACGTGCACGTGACAGCCGCAGACGAGGTGGTACGGGTCAAGCAGCGCGGCGAACCGTCGCGCCATGGTGCGGTAGCGGTCGTTGTCGGTCACCGTCAGTGGTTCCTCCGGCCGGATCACCGGGGCGGCCGAGGCCACCGCCGCGCAGCCGGCCAGACGCGCGCCGTCCGCCACCGTGCGCCTCAGCCGCCGCAGCTGTGCGCGCAGGTCGTCCCGGTCGGCGGTCGGCTCCGTACAGACCTCGACCTGGGTGGTGTAGAACTCCGACTGGACCTGCTCGCCCAGCTCCCCGGCGAGGGCGCCGATGACGGCCGGGGCCCGGTTCACCGGGGCGCGGGTGGCACGGTCGACGAGGTGGTACTCCTCTTCGACGCCCATGGTCAGGATGTCCATGTACCCCTCCTCGTAAGGTGCCCGGCGCCTACCCGGGGACCGGACTCCCATGCGGGCGGCCCGCCCTCCGCATGTCCGGCCTCAGACGCCGGGCCGCGCCGGTGGGGACGGGACCGGCGGGGCGTGACGGGCCCGCTCCAGGGTGGGGACCGACAGGACGAACCCGCTGCGCGGCCGGGTCGGGATGCGGTGGAGCGGTATCCGCAGGTCCTGCTCCGGGACGTCGAAGGGCAGGCGGGCCAGGTCGGTGGCGAGGGCCGCCAGCACGCTGACGGTGATGTCCTCGCCGGGGCAGCGGTGGCCGGTGCGGGCGTCCCCGCCGCCCTGCGGGATGAGCTCGCCGGTACCGGGTTCCCGGCCGAGGAAGCGGTGCGGGTCGAAGCGGTAGGGGTCGGGCCAGAGGCCGGGGTCGTGGTGGTGGCCGTAGACGTCGAGGAGCACGAGGGTGCCCTCGGGGACCGGCCGTCCGAGGAAGTGCAGGTCGGCGGCGGCGAGCCCGCCGACGAACGGGACGAAGGGGTAGAAGCGGCGCACCTCGTGGGCGAAGGCCCTGGCGTACGCGTCGCCGCCCGTGCGCAGGTCGTCCCGCAGCCGGGGCGCGCGGTGCAGCGCGTGCGCGGCGAAGGTGACGTACCAGGCGATGGCCACGGTCGGCCGGATGATGTTGAGCAGCTCCACGGCGGCGGTGTGCGGATCCAGCAGCCGGCCGGACACGTCACGGTGCCGGACCACCGTCTCCAGGCGGCTGTCGCCGGATCCCCGGCCGAGGAGGTCGGCTCCCCGGCGCACCTCGTCGACGGTGCGGGCGAGGCCGCCCTCCTGGCGGGCCCTCGCCCGCCGCGCCTTCCAGTGCCGGGACCCGACGCTCGCGAAGCCGTCGACCATGGCCACGCAGTCCTCGGCGACCTCGCGGGCGGCGTCCTCGGGGGCCGCCGTCCCCGTCCAGTCGCAGACGGCCCGGTCGAGCACCGCGGCCACCTCGTCGAAGAGGACGGCCTCGCGGCCCCGCCAGCCGTCGACCGCGCGCCGCCAGTGGTCCTCGACGCGGTCGGTGAGCGCGTCCACGGAGCCGCCGCCCGTCAGCAGGGACACGAACATGGCCTTGCGCACGCGGTGCGCGTCACCGTCCAGGGTGTGCACCGCGCCCCGGCCGAACAGCGTGTCGAGCACGGGACCGGGCAGCGCGTCGTGGCGCAGTACGTGGCGCTCGTCGTAGAAGAACTCCACGGCGGCGGGGCCGTGCAGCAGCAGGGCGGGCCGGCCCATCAGGCGGGTCGGGACGGCGGGCGCGTCCGCGTGGCGTCGGCGCAGGTCGGGGGCCCATGCGTAGCCGCGGGTCAGGAGCGATGCCGTGCGGTCGATCACGGGGAACATGCCGGGCGCCTACCCGCCGCCCCCGCCCGCACTCCTGGGGACGGGCACGTGTCGTGCGGGGCCGGCCACGCACGTCGACTGGATCCCGTACCTCCCAGCCCCACCCCGGCGGGGGCGCTACTCCTCGGTGGTGTGACGGATCCGGACCCACAACGGCAGGGCGAACCGGCACAGCAGATACCAGGCCAGCACACCCCCCACCAGCCACGGGACGAGGGCGTTGTGCGTCGCCACGCGCAGGACGAGGGCGGAGGTGCAGGTGGCGAGCAGCAGCAAGAGCCCGGTGAAGATCAGCCGCGCCGCCCAGCCTTCCCACCGAAGGCCACAGAAGGCCGTGGTCCCAGTCGTCATGGCCGGTCCTTCGCCCTGGACTCCGCCGCCCCGTCGCGCGGGGACGGGAAGGGGTCCGCGAAGGCGGCGGCCTGGACGAGGTAGGCGTCGCGGAACTCGCCGGTGCCCGTCCTCTCGTCCATGAGTTCCGTGAAGGTGCCCGATTCTGCGACCCGGCCGTCCTTCAGGACGTGGATGACGTCCGCGTGCCGGACGGAGTGCAGCCGGTGGGTGATGAGGACGATCGTCTGGCCGGTCGCGGCGAGGCTCCGGATCTGGTCGAAGACCTTCTGCTCGGCGACGGCGTCGAGCGCGCTCGTGGGCTCGTCCACGATGAGGATGTCCGCGTCCTTGTACTTCGCACGGCTGATGCCGATCTTCTGCCACTGGCCGCCGGAGATCTGGTGCCCGCCCCGGTAGCCCCGCGCGAGGAGGGTGCCGAGGCCCCGGGGAAGCCCCGCGAGGACGGTGTCGGCGCCCGAGTAGGCCGCTGCGGCCTCGACCGCCGGGTCGTCGATCGGACGGGTGGGCCGGCCGATGCCGACGTTGACCCGGAACGTGAACGGCCAGTGGTAGAAGGACTGCGACATGAGCGCGACCCGGGCGAAGATCTGCCGGCGGTCGGCCCGCGCGGCGTCGACCCCGTCCCACCAGACCGTGCCGCCGGACCCCTCGTCCGGGAGGTACAGGCCGGCCAGCAGCTTGACCAGGGTGGACTTGCCGGAGCCGTTCTCCCCGACCAGGGCGATGACCTTGCCCATCGGGAAGGCGAGGGACACCTCGCGCAGGGTCGGCTCCGGGGTCTCCCCGGTGCTGCCGGGGTAGGTGAAGGTGACCTTCTCGAAGCGGACCTCCCGGAGCCGTTCCGGCAGCGGTTCCCCGCTGGCGGGGATGGCCCGGGCCTTGGCCTCGGTGCACAGCCGCTCGTAGTCGGCCACGAACAAGGACTCCTGGTGCAGGTCGGTGATCTGCAGGACCAGGGCGTCGAGGCTGGAGGCGCCGGTGCGGATGGCGAGGACCGCCGTGCCGGCGACCGCGAGGTCCATCGAGCCGCTCCACAGCAGCAGCCCGAGCGCCCCGTACGTGAGCAGCGTCGCGAGGCCGCCCGCGCCGTCGGCGATCAGCCCGACCCGGGCGGCCCGGCGGGCCAGGCGGGTCTGCTCGCGCTCGCTGGTCTCGGCCATGTTCCGGAAATGACCCAGGAGGAACGGGCCGACCTCGTGGACGCGGACCTCGGCGGCGGCCTCCTGCTGGGTCAGCAACTGCCCCAGCAGCTGCCCGGCGCGGGCGTGTTGCACGAAGGTGTGGAAGCTGATGTAGCGCTGCTTGGAGATCGTCAGCGAGCTCCAGGCGCTCGGCAGGGTCATCAGGACCAGCAGCGGCAGGAGCGCCGGGTGCAGGACCGTGAGGACACCGGCCGCGGCGAACAGCGAGATCGCCGAGTTCAGGGTGTTGGTGCAGTGACGGATCATCCGGCGCGCGGAGTCGGCCCCGTAGCGGGCGGCGTCCAGCAGCCGGTGGAACTCGTCGTCCTCGATCGCCGCGAGCTCCACCCGGTGTACGAGCCCCAGGTACCGCTCCGTCGCGACGCGCTGGACCTTCGGTTCCAGGGCACCCGTCGCGGCCGTGGACGCGGACCGCAGCAGCGAGCCGAGCAGCGCGGTGACGGCGACCACCAGGAGGGCGGGCACCGCCCGGGCGAGGCGTTCGTTCGTCGACCCGCCGGCCAGGACGTGCCCCAGTACGCCGTTGACGGCGACCAGCCCGACCGCCTGGGCGATGCCGCGCCCCAACTCGGCGCCGAGGACCACCCGTAACGCGCGGGCGTCGGCGAGGTGCGCGAGCCGCACGCCCATGCCGACGGTGCGCGGCAGGCCCTTGGCCATGGTCCACAGCCCGAGCGTGAGCCAGGCGCCCTCGTGCCGGTCCCAGCCGATGTCGTAGGCCAGCTCTCCGCCGAACAGGAGCTGTTCCGAGTCCGACACGGGCGGTGCGGGGGTGGGGTGCACGAGTTCCTCCGGAGGCGGCGTGTTGAGGGGTACCGGTGCTCCAGGAACGGCCCCCGGAAGGTCCTGTAACGGCCGTTCCGGGGACGGGCGGTGAACGAACGTTCCCTGTGGGGCGCTAGGTCAAGCCTCCCATGGGCACGGGGTTGCGAAACTCGCTCGAACAGGTTGGTGTCGCCCGTATGAGGGATTGCCGCACGAGGCCGTTCAGGAGGCGTGCTTCAGCGTCCCCGTGGACCGCGGAGTAGGCTCGGCCGCCGGGTACGCGAGCGGGAGGGGTGCGGGGTGGGCGAGGAGCCGGCTGTACGGATCGAGCGGGACGGCCCGGTGTTCACGGTGGTCCTCAGCCGCCCGGAGGTCCGCAACGCCGTCGACGGCCCGACCGCCGCCCAACTGGCCGACGCCTTCCGTGCGTTCGAGTCCGATGACAGCGCGGCCGTCGCCGTGCTGTGGGGCGAGGGCGGCACGTTCTGCGCGGGCGCCGACCTCAAGGCCGTCGGGACCGCGCGCGGCAACCAGGTGCTCGCGGAGGGCGACGGCCCGATGGGACCCACGCGGATGCGGCTGGGCAAGCCGGTCATCGCGGCCGTCGCCGGACACGCGGTCGCCGGAGGCCTGGAGCTGGCCCTGTGGTGCGATCTGCGCGTCGCGGAGGAGGACGCGGTCTTCGGGGTGTTCTGCCGGCGCTGGGGCGTACCGCTCGTCGACGGCGGCACCGTACGGCTGCCACGGCTCATCGGGGAGAGCCGGGCCATGGACCTGATCCTCACCGGCCGGGCGGTCTCCGCCGCCGAGGCGTACGAGATGGGGCTCGCCAACCGCGTCGTACCGCCCGGCCGGGCCCGCCACGCGGCCGAGGAACTGGCCCGGCAGATCGCGGGGTTCCCGCAGCTGTGCCTGCTCCACGACCGCCTCTCGGTCCTGGAGCAGCACGGCTTGAGCGAACCGGACGCCCTGGCCGCCGAGTTCCGGCACGGCATGGTCCCGCTCCGCGCCGGAGAAACCCGGTCGGGAGCCGACCGCTTCGCCGCCGGCGCGGGCCGGCACGGCTCCTTCGACGCCTGAGCCCGTTCCCGCGAGCAGCGGGCCGGCTCACGGCGTGCTCCAGCTGTCCGGCCGCGTACCGTCGGTGTCGGTGAATCCGTACACCCCGGCGAGCTCCGCCGAGGTGACCGACCGCTGGTTCCACCGGGCGCGGTCCGGGTCCGCCGCCAGGGCCGCGACGGCCCGGCCGACGTAGCGCGGAGACTCGGACCGGGCGAAGCCCTCCGGGGCGGTCGGCAGGCCGCCGCTCCGGTGCGGGGCCAGGGCGTCGCGCCAGTTGTCCTCCGTGACACCGTAGTTGTCGAGCATCATCTCCGAGCGGAGCCATCCCGGGCTGATGGCGACCGCGGTGGCTCCGTACGGTGCCAGCTCGTGCCCCTGGGAGAACGCCAGCCGGTTCACCGCGGCTTTGGCCAGGTCGTAGAAGACCGAGATCCGGTACCGGTCCGCGTTGCTGCCGGTCGTCCCGTCCGTCACCTCGACGAGCAGGCCGCCGGGCTCGGCGATCAGCAGGGGCAGCAGATGGTGGGAGGTGATCAGATGGGTGTCGACGGCGAGCCGCAGGATCCGCAGGCCGTCGTCGAGATCGTGCTCCCACACCGGTGTGTTCCACCGCGCGGGGCCGCCCTTGAGGAGTTCGGCGCCCCAGATGTCGTTGACGAGGACGTGGACGCGTCCGTGGTCACGGCGCAGCCGGTCGGCGAGGGCGCGTACCTGCGCGGGGTCGAGATGGTCGACCCGTACGGGGATTCCGGTCCCGCCGAGCCGCGTGACCAGGTCGGCCGTCTCCTCGATGGTCTCCGGCCGGTCGTAGTCGGACCCGGCGTTCCCCCGGACGCTGCTCCGGCCCGTGCAGATCACCGTCGCACCGGCTTCCCCCAGCGCGGCCGCGAAGCCGCGCCCCGCGCCCCGCGTGGCCCCCGCCACGACGGCGACGCGTCCGCGCAGAGCGTCGGGATCCGGGGACCACGTCATGCCTCCCACCGTCCCAGGATCCGGCGTGCCGGGGATCCGCGCCTCGCCCGGGACCGGATTCACCCGAACGGCCGCGCTCCGGTGTCCCTCTCCCGGGTCCCGCCGAAGGCTGGGGGTGCGTGCCGGAAGCGGCCGTACCCCCGGTTCAAGGAGCTTTCCGTGTCCCAACAGACGACGACCCCCCGACCCCCGCATTCCGGCGGCGCCGGAAGCGCTTGGGCGGCGGGCGGCACGATGTTCGCCGCTGTCCTCCTCCTCGTGGACGGCGTCCTCGGCGTGATCAAGGGCATCGCCGGCATCGCGGAGGACGAGGTGTACACGCGGCTCGGTTCCTACGTGTTCAAGTTCAACGTCGAGGCGTGGGGATGGATCCACCTGGTCGTCGGCGTCGTACTGATCGTCGTCGGAATCGGCCTGTTCAAGGGCGCCGGCTGGGCCCGCGTCATGGGTGTGGTGCTCGCGTCCATCAACGTGATCCTCGACTTCATGTGGATGCCCTACACGCCGGTCTGGGCGCTCATCTCGATCGCCATCTCCCTCTTCGTCATCTGGGCCCTGTGCACGGACGGCACCCGCACCCCGCCCCGTACGGCCTGACCGCCACCCCTGCCGAGCACCGATGCGGGACCCCGCCGACGCGGGGCCCCGCATCGGCGTTTCCGCACGTATCGCGGGGCGGGGGAGTGGAGTTCGTCCGTGATTCGCCGAACCGGTGCCTGGCGCACACCGGTTGGATGGACGGGGCCCGGAGAATGGGCCCGAAGCATCCGCAGCTCTCGTACCGGGAGTCGCCATGAACGGATTGGGCCGGCGCGTGTTCCTGACCGCGGCGGGGGCCGTCGGTGTGCGTGCCGTCACGGGCAGCGCCGCCGCGGCCACCCGGGCGGCGCTCGACGCCGTCAGCGGGGCCGGATACGTCGACGTACAACTACTGAACATCACCGATCTGCACGGGTACCTGAGTGCGCCGCCCGACCGGGACTCCGTCATCACCGGCGCGGGCGGGCGGAAGTACACCGTGGGCGGGGTCGCGTACATGGCCACGCATCTGAAGCGGCTGCGCGCCGGACGGGCCAACACCTTCTTCTTCGCGCCGGGCGACCTCTTCTCGGGCTGGGAGTTCCCCGCCTTCACGCTGTCCGACGAACCCACGGTCGAGGCGCTCAACCTGCTGGGGCTCGACTTCGCGACCGCCGGGAACCACGAGTTCGACCGTACGCCCGGATTCCTCGTCCAGCACATGGAGCAAGGCCGCCCGTACGAGGGGGAGGGCAGCACCAACACGTTCCCCGACTCGCGCGGACGGCGCTTCCACGGCGCCGACTTCCGCTACTACAGCGCCAACGCCGTCGCCGGCCCGGGCGGGGCGACCGTCCTGCCCCCGTACCACATCGAGTGGGTACGGGCCCCCGGCGGACGGCAGTTGCCCATCGGCTTCATCCACCTCACCGCCCTGGGCACGGAGCAGTTCTCGAACTCCTTCCAGCCGGGCCTCACCACGCTGGACGAGCTGACCGCCGCGAACCGCTGCGCCGCCGAACTCAAGGCCCGCGGGGTCAACGCGATCGTGCTCAGCATGCACGACGGTGCCGTGGCCGGATCCGCCTTCGACTCCGGCACCGACCCCAGCGGACCCGCGTACGACCTGGCACTGCGCGTCTCCGCCGACATCGACGCCATCGTGACGGGGCACTGGCACTGCGCCTTCACCATGATGCTGCCCGACCCCGCCGGACGGCTCCGGCCGTTCGTGGAGGCCGGCTGCCACGGACAGATCGTCAACGAGATCACCCTGCGCCTCGACCCCGCCACCGGCGCGGTGGTCCGTGAGCTGACCACCTCGACCAACCACCCCAACACCCGCGACGTCACCCCCGATCCGGAGATGGGCAAGCTCGTCGACTACTGGAAGGGGTACGCCACCCGGCACGCGGCCACGACGATCTGCCGCCAGCGCGCCTCGTTCCGCCGTGCCCTGTCGGCGGCCGGCGAGAGCACCATGGGCAACCTCGTCGCCGACTGGGCGCTGTGGGCCTCCGCGCAGCCGCCGGACTCCTTCGACACCAGCCCCCGCCCCCAGGGCGGCCGCGCCGACCTGGCGCTCATCGCCCTGGCCCCCCGGACCGGCAGGAGCGTCATCAACACGGACCTCCTCCTCGGCTCCGCCACGGAGGATCCCGTCAGCTTCGAACGGGCCTGGCGGGCCGTCGGGTACGGCAGTCCGCTGGTCACGGCCACCGTCAGCGGCCGACAGCTCCACGACGCCCTGGAGCAGCAGTGGGCGCTCGACGCGCACGGCACGCTGACGTACGCCCCGCTCGCGGTCTCGGACAACGTCCGGTACTCCTTCGACGCGGCGGGGCCGGTCGGCGACCGGGTGGCACCCGCCGACGTGCTCATCGGGGGTTCCGCGCTGCGCCTGGACGGCACGTACCGGCTGGTGACGTCCTCGTACACGCTGACCGGGCAGGACGGGTTCCCCGCGCTCGGCGGGTTCCGGGAACCAGCCCGCCACCGGCGCGACACGGACAGCTTCCCCGCGTACGTCGCCGCCCGCGGCATCCTGGTGGCCGTGTCCACCGGCCGGGTGGCCGCCAAAGGCGGCCGGATCTCCGCCGAGGCGACGGGCGTGCTGGTTCCACTGGGCGAGCCGGTGCCCTCGCTGCCGGCCCCTGTGGCGGCGGCCGAGGAGGCCGCCCGCGACACCGGACGACGCCCGGTCTGCTGAGGGC
>NZ_JBHWBP010000235.1:0-12276 GCF_042735575.1 Streptomyces sp. NPDC059564
GGGGAACGGCTCCGCGCGGCGGCACCACCCGCACCACCCGAACTACGCAGAAGGCGGCACCACATGGGTATGACGACTCCCCAAGTCGTCGTCCACCGGGACAAGGACCTGATGGCCCAGGCCACCGCGGCCCGGCTCATCACGAAGATCGTGGACGCACAGGCCGCCCGCGGCAGCGCCTCCGTCGTCCTGACCGGCGGCCGCAACGGCAACGGCCTCCTCGCGGCCCTCGCCACCGCCCCCGCCCGGGACGCCGTCGACTGGTCCCGCATCGACCTCTGGTGGGGCGACGAGCGGTACCTCCCCGCCGACGACCCCGAGCGCAACCACGTCCAGGCCCGCGAGGCCCTCCTGGACTCCGTCCCCGTCGACTCCGCGCGCGTGCACGTCATGCCCGCCTCCGACGGCCCGTACGGCGTGGACGTGGACGCCGCCGCGGCCGCCTACGCCGCCGAACTGGCCCGGGCCGCCGGCCCGGAGGACCACGGCCCGGTCCCCACCTTCGACGTGCTCATGCTGGGCGTGGGCCCCGACACGCACGTGGCGTCCCTGTTCCCGGAGCACCCGGCGGCCCGCGAGACCGAGCGCACCGTCGTCGGCGTGCACGGCGCTCCGAAGCCCCCGCCGACCCGGATCTCCCTGACCCTCCCGGCGATCCGCGCGGCCCGCGAGGTGTGGCTGCTCGCGGCGGGCGAGGACAAGGCCTCCGCGGTGGCCGTCGCACTCGGCGGCGCGGGCGGCGTGCAGGCCCCGGCGGCGCAGGCCACCGGCCGCGCCCGCACCCTGTGGCTGCTGGACCGCGCGGCCGCGGCCAAGCTCCCGGCCGGCCTGTACGCGCCGACCTCGTAACCGGGCCGCATGCGCGAGAGCGCCCCGCACCAACCGGTGCGGGGCGCTCTGCCGTTCACGGCGCGAAGGCGGCTCAGCGGCCGCGCAGCTCCCGGTACGTGGCCACGAGCGCCCGCGTCGAGGGGTCGAGGTTCTCCACGGCCGCGCCCTCGGTCAGGGCGGGCTCCAGCCGCTTGGCGAGGACCTTGCCGAGCTCGACGCCCCACTGGTCGAAGGAGTCGATGTTCCACACGGCGCCCTGGACGAACACCTTGTGCTCGTAGAGGGCGATGAGCTGTCCCAGCACCGACGGGGTCAGTTCGGCGGCGAGGATCGTCGTGGTCGGGTGGTTGCCGTGGAAGGTCTTGTGCGGGACGAGTTCCTCGGCGACGCCCTCCGCCCGGACCTCGTCGGCCGTCTTCCCGAAGGCCAGGGCCTGGGTCTGGGCGAAGAAGTTGGCCATCAGCAGGTCGTGCTGGGGCACCAGCCCCGGCAGCAGGTCGTCGACGGGGCGGGCGAAGCCGATGAAGTCCGCCGGGATCACCTTGGTGCCCTGGTGGATCAGCTGGTAGTACGCGTGCTGCCCGTTGGTGCCGGGCGTGCCCCACACCACCGGCCCGGTCTGCCAGTCCACCGGATTGCCGTCCCGGTCCACGGACTTGCCGTTGGACTCCATGTCCAGCTGCTGCAAGTAGGCCGTGAAGCGGGAGAGGTAGTGGCTGTACGGGAGCACGGCGTGCGACTGGGCGTCGAAGAAGGCCCCGTACCAGATGCCCAACAGGCCCAGCAGCAGCGGCGCGTTCTCCTCCGGCGGCGCCGTGCGGAAGTGCTCGTCCATCGCGTGGAAGCCGCTCAGCATCTCGCGGAAGGCGTCCGGGCCGATGGCGATCATCAGCGAGAGCCCGATGGCCGAGTCGAAGGAGTAGCGGCCGCCGACCCAGTCCCAGAACCCGAACATGTTGGCCGTGTCGATGCCGAACGCGGCCACCTTCTCCTCGTTGGTGGACAGCGCCACGAAGTGCCGGGCGACGGCCTCTTCGCCGGCCCTCAGCTCCGTGAGCAGCCAATTGCGCGCCGAGGTGGCGTTGGTGATGGTCTCGATGGTGGTGAAGGTCTTGGAGGCGATGATGAACAGCGTCTCGGCCGGGTCCAGGTCGCGCACGGCCTCGTGCAGGTCGGCGCCGTCGACGTTGGAGACGAAACGTACCGTCAGTTCGCGGTCGCTGAAGGCGCGCAGGGCGTCGTACGCCATGGCCGGGCCCAGGTCGGAGCCGCCGATGCCGATGTTGACGACGTTCTTGATGCGCTTGCCGGTGTGGCCCTTCCAGTCCCCCGACCGGACCCGGTCGCTGAAGTCGCTCATCTTGCGCAGGACCTCGTGCACGGCGGGGACGACGTTCTCGCCGTCCACCTCGACGACCGCGTTCGCCGGCGCGCGCAGCGCGGTGTGCAGGACCGCCCGGTCCTCGGTGATGTTGATCTTCTCGCCGCGGAACATGGCGTCCCGCAGCGCGGCCACGCCCGTCGCCGCGGCCAGTTCGCGCAGCAGCGCGAGCGTCTCGTCGGTCACGAGGTGCTTCGCGTAGTCGATGTGCAGGTCCCCGACCCGCAGGGTGTACCCGGTGCCGCGGTCCGGGTCGGCCTCGAACAGCTCCCGCAGATGCGTCTGGCCCAGCTCCTCGCGGTGCTTGCCGAGCGCGTTCCACTCCGGCGTCCGGTTGAGCCTCGTACGTCCCTCCCGTCGCCCGCCACCACCCTCGTTTGACGCGCTTCGCGCGGCGGCCTGATCTGCGTTCATCTCGGACATCAACCCACTTCTTCCGTCCTGTTGTGCCCCGCCGCCTCCAAACCTAAGGGATCCGAGGGGGAACAACGGACAAAAAGGGGCCCGGCCCGCGGGATTCGCTCTCCCACGGGCCGGGCCCCGAGTCACTCTTGAGGGTGGCCCCGGCGTTGCCGAGCCTCAGATCTCGCCGCGGAGCTTGGCGAGTGCCTCGGCGAGGATCGCCTCGCCGTCGGCGTCGGTGCGGCGCTCCCTCACGTAGGCGAGGTGCGTCTTGTAGGGCTCGGTGCGCGGCGGCGCGGGCGGGTTGTCCCGGTCCTGGCCGGCCGGGAACCCGCAGCGCGGGCAGTCCCAGGTGTCCGGCACCACTGCGTCGCTGGCGAAGCTCGGCTGCGTCTCGTGCCCGTTCGAGCACCAGAAGGAGATGCGCAGGCGGGGCGCGGATTCACCGCGCTCGGCCTCGCCCATCGGCCCGGCTCCGACCCGACTTCCACGAATCGCGTTGCCACTTGCCACGGTCGTAACTCCCTGCGTGATGGTGCCGCGGAGCGTGAGGGGGTGTCCGCTGCGGGCGCCCCAGTCTACGGAAGGCCCAACGCGCGTCCAGCAACCGGAGTTACTCGCTCCAGGCGTGGACGCCGGACCTCATGATAGGCAGGGCGCAGCCGACGGGACCGGCACAATGGCCAGAACGGTCAGCCGCTCGACTTCGTGAGCAGGCCGAGCGCCACGATGCAGGCGAACCACAGGAGCCCGATCACGACGGTGATGCGGTCGAGGTTGCGCTCAGCCACGGAGGAGCCGCCGACCGAGGACTGCATGCCGCCGCCGAACATGTCGGACAGGCCGCCGCCCTTGCCCTTGTGCATCAGCACGAGCAGCATCAGCAGGGCGCTGAAGACGACCAGGGCGATCGAGAACCCCATAATCACGGCTGATTCCTACTTTCTGGGCATTCTGGGCTTTCAGGGTTTTCCCCGGTGCTGCGACGCCGGTGCTGCGAAGCGCGCGGGGGCCAGTGGCTGCCGATCGCAGCCCCCTGGCCCCCGCAAGGGTACGACGGATCCGCCCTACCGCATACTCACTGGTCGCGTCACTGGTCGCGGAAGCGGACGATCTTGACGAACTCGTCCACGTCCAGCGCCGCGCCGCCGATCAGGGCGCCGTCGACGTCGGGCTGGGCCATGATCGCGGCGATGTTGCCGGACTTCACGGAGCCGCCGTACTGGATGCGGACCTTGTCGGCCAGCTCCTGGGAGTACAGCTCGGCGAGGCGGCCGCGGATCGCACCGCAGACCTCCTGGGCGTCCTCGGGGGTGGCGACCTCGCCGGTCCCGATCGCCCAGACGGGCTCGTACGCGATCACGATGGACTCGACCTGCTCGGCCGGGACGTCCTTCAGGCCGCCGTCGACCTGGCTCAGCGTGTGCGGGACCTGCTGGCCGGCCTTGCGGACGTCCAGGCCCTCGCCGACGCACAGGATCGGGGTGATCCCGTGCTTGTAGGCGGCCTTGACCTTGGCGTTGCAGATCTCGTCGCTCTCGCCGTGGTACTGGCGGCGCTCGCTGTGGCCGACGGCCACGAAGGCGCAGCCGAGCTTCGACAGCATCGGGCCGGAGATCTCGCCGGTGTACGCGCCGGAGTCGTGCGCCGAGATGTCCTGGGCGCCGTACTTGATCTTCAGCTTGTCGGCGTCGACCAGGGTCTGGACCGAACGCAGGTCGACGAAGGGCGGGAGCACCGCCACGTCGACGGCGTCGTAGTCCTTGTCGGCGAGCGAGAAGGCGATCTTCTGGGTGTGGGCGATGGCCTCGAGGTGGTTGAGGTTCATCTTCCAGTTGCCCGCCATCAGCGGGGTGCGGCCGTTGGCAGCAGCAGTCATAGGGGTTCAGCCCTCCAGGGCGGCGAGGCCGGGGAGCGTCTTGCCCTCGAGGTATTCGAGGCTGGCGCCACCACCGGTGGAAATGTGACCGAAGGCGTTCTCGTCGAAGCCCAGGATGCGGACCGCGGCAGCGCTGTCGCCGCCGCCGACGACGGTGAACGCGTCGCTGTCGACGAGGGCCTGCGCGATGGCCTTGGTGCCGTTCGCGTAGTCGGGGTGCTCGAAGACGCCGACCGGGCCGTTCCAGAAGACGGTCTCGGCGTCTGCGATCTTCGACGCGTAGAGCTCACGCGTCTTGGGGCCGATGTCCAGGCCCTCCTTGTCGGCGGGGATCGCGTCCGCGGCGACGAGCTCGGGGTTGGCCGGGGCCTTGGTCTTCAGGTCGGGGAAGTCCGCGGCGACGAGGACGTCGACCGGCAGGACCAGCTCGACGCCGGTCTTCTCGGCGCGCGCCATGTACTCCAGGACGACCGGGATCTGGTCCTCCTGCAGGAGGGAGATGCCGACCTCGTAGCCCTTGGCCTTGAGGAAGGTGTACGCCATGCCGCCGCCGATGAGGATGCGGTCGGCCTTGCCGAGGAGCTCGTCGATGACGGCGAGCTTGTCGGAGACCTTGGCGCCGCCGAGGACGACCACGTACGGGCGCTTCACCTCGGCGGTGAGCTTCTTCAGGACGCCGACCTCGGTGGCGATCAGGTAGCCGGCCGCGTGCGGGAGGCGCGCGGGCAGGTCGAAGACCGAGGCGTGCTTGCGGTGGACGGCGCCGAAGCCGTCGCCGACGTAGACGTCGGCGAGCTCGGCGAGCTGGTCCGCGAACGCGCCGCGCTCGGCGTCGTCCTTCGCGGTCTCACCGGCGTTGAAGCGCAGGTTCTCGATGACGGCGACCTGTCCGTCGGCGAGGGCGGCGACGGTCTCCTTGGCGGAGGCGCCGACGGTGTCGGTGGCGAACGCCACGTCCGCGCCCAGCAGCTCGCCGAGCCGCGCGGCGGCCGGGGCGAGGGAGAACGCCGGGTCCGGGGCGCCCTTGGGGCGGCCCAGGTGCGAGGCCACGATCACGCGGGCGCCGGCTTCGGCGAGCTTCGCGATGGTGGGCTGGACGGCGCGGATGCGCCCGTCGTCGGTGATCCGGCCCCCGTCCAGCGGCACGTTGAGGTCGGCGCGGACGAATACCCGCTTGCCCCGGACGCCTTCGGCGAGAAGTTCGTCGATCGTCTTCATGTGTTTCTACTCCTTTGAGCGCTTCACCCGCAGGGCGAGGAGGGAGGGCGAGGCAAGCGACAGGGCCCGTGCGGCGCATCGTCGCGCTGCCGGACCCTGTTGCTCACATGATGGTGCCTTGCCCTACGTTTTTAGAGCTGACCGCCAACGAAGACGGTGAGGTCGACGAGACGGTTGGAGTAGCCCCACTCGTTGTCGTACCAGCCGATGACCTTGACGCTCTTGCCCTGGACCATGGTCAGGGAGGAGTCGAAGGTGCAGGACGCCGGCCAGTTCACGATGTCGGAAGAGACGATCGCGTCCTCGGTGTAGTCGAGGATGCCCTTCAGCTGACCCTCGGCGGCCTTCTGGAAAGCGGTGTTGACCTCGTCCTTGGTCACCTCGCGCTCCAGCTCGATGACCAGGTCGGTCACGGAGCCGGTGGGGACCGGGACGCGCATCGCGATGCCGTCGAGCTTGCCCGCCAGCTCCGGGATCACCAGCGCGGTGGCCTTGGCGGCACCGGTGGTGGTCGGGATGATGTTCTCGGCGGCGGCACGGGCGCGGCGCAGGTCCGAGTGCGGGAAGTCCAGGATGCGCTGGTCGTTCGTGTACGCGTGGACCGTGGTCATCATGCCCTTGACGATGCCGAAGTTCTCCAGGAGAACCTTGGCCATCGGCGCCACGCAGTTGGTGGTGCAGGAGGCGTTGGAGATGACGTGGTGGTTGGCCGCGTCGTACTTGTCCTGGTTGACGCCCATCACGATGGTGATGTCCTCGTCCTTGGCCGGAGCCGAGATGAGGACCTTCTTCGCGCCCGCGGCGATGTGCTTGGCGGCGTCGGCCTTCTTCGTGAAGATGCCGGTCGACTCGATGACGATGTCGGCGCCCAGCTCACCCCAGGGGAGGTTCGCGGGGTCGCGCTCGGCGAAGGTCTTGAAGGTGTTGCCGCCCACCGTGATGGTGTCGGCGGTGTGGGAGACCTCGGCCTTGAGGCGGCCCAGGATGGTGTCGTACTTGAGCAGGTGCACCAGGGTGGCGTTGTCAGTCAGGTCGTTGACACCGACGATCTCGATGTCCGCTCCCTGCTCCAGGAGCGCCCGGAAGTAGTTGCGGCCAATTCGGCCAAAACCATTGATGCCTACGCGGATCGTCACGAACCGATCTCCTCGTTGGTGCGCCGGCCTGTCCGCCGGCGAGCTGTATGGGATGTCCCCGACCGCTTACGACCCTACCTCTCCGTGAGCTTCCCGGTGACATCGACGGGGGCCGAACACGCCCCGAGGCCCTGTACCAGGCGCCCTGGCACGGGACCTCGGGGACCTTGGCCCCGGTCACTCAGGGTGATCGGGGGTGGGGGCCGCAGGTCAGCGGCTCAGGGATCGAAGCGCCTTACCGACGAGTACGGAGCGGTCCGCCGCTGCCGGCAGGTGCTCCAGCCCGAAGCCGAGCAGGACGGTGTTACGCGTAGTGACCGACGCGTAGGACTTGAACAGCTCGCCCGCTCTGGACCAATCGCCCGGAACATCGGGACTTCCGGCAGGTGCGGCCTGGGCGGTCCAGGCGCCGAGCGAGCTCTCGAAGCCCTCGACGGCCTGGTCGGCGCCGCCCACGGACACCCGCGCCTCGTCGGCGAAGACGCCGCGGCCGCCCGAACCCGGGTCGGTCACGTAGGAGAGCGAGACCTCGACGGTCTTGCCCGCGTAGGCGCTCAGGTCGAAGGAGACCTGCTTCCAGCCGCCGGACGAGCCGGTGAAGCTGTTCCAGTCACCGCTGGTGCCCTTCGGTGAGCAGCCGCCGCCGTCGAGGGTGAGGTAACGGCGCAGGAACGGGTGGTCGTTCATGAAGAACCCGGCCTCGCACTCCGCCGGGACTGTGGTGGAGCTCAGCCCGCCCGCGTCCGGAAGTGTGGTCCAGTCCTCTCCCCCGGCCGTACGGGCCTCCAGGACGGCGTGGTCGTAGCCCGGCTCGGTGTTCCAGTTGAGGGCCATCTTCAGCTGCGGCTTGTCGGCGGCGGCGACCCGGGTGAGGTCGACGGTGCGCGTGAGGCGCTTCCAGTCGTCGTCGTCATGGGTGGCCGCGGCCATCCCGGCGCCCGCGAAGGGGGCGTACGGGTTCACGACCCCGGCGTACTGTCCCGCCTGCGCGCTCTTGAACTGCGGGAACTGCGCCGCCGGCAGGGAGTCGGAGGTGACGGTGTAGGCCCCGGGGGCGTCGAGCGGGTTGCCCGCCGCCGCGCCGAGGGCGCCCTTGGCGCCGGTGAGGGTGCCGGCTCCGGTGAAGCCGGTGGGGCCGGGGACGCTCGCCCGCCCGTAGGCGCCGAGGTAGTACTGGCTGAAGTCGTCGGTCAGGGCGCGGCCGACCTTGGCCGTGCCGCCCGCCAGTTCACCGGCCTCGATGAGCTTGCCGCCCTCGTTGAGGAAGTCGCGCACGGCCAGCTGGGTGTCGCCGCCGGGGGCCTTGGCGCCGGTGTAGTGGACGGCGGTGCGGAAGTGCGAGAGCACCCCGAGGTGGTGCGGGGCGCCCTGGGTGGCCACGTCCCAGACGGCGGCCGACTTCCCGTTGGCGCGCAGCGCGTCCACGTAGGTCTGGGCGTTCTGGGCCTTCGCGCCCTCTTCCGCGATCACCAGCACGTCCGCGTGGGGGCGCTGCGCCACGGTGTATGTGAAGTGCTCGCTGGAGACCAGCTTGCCGGAGCGGTCGCGGCCGGTGAACCAGACCTCGACCTTGTCGCCGGGCTTGGCCCCGTCGACCTTGGCGCGGTACTCGTCGAACCAGTTGTTGTCCTCGCCGCCGTAGACGTCACCGCCCTTCCAGGCCTTGAGCTCGTCGTCGTGCGTGCGGCCGCCGTTGATCCGGAAGTTGAGCTCCTTGTCCTTCAGGGCCTTGCGGGCCGTGACGGCGACCGTCTGGTCCTCGCCGCGCTCCACGTAGGAGGTGGTGAAGGGGTCCGGGGTGAAGTCGGCGGCGCTCAGGCCGACCGGTGAGGAGGGCTGGTCCGGGTGCGCGGCGCTCTCGCCGACGGCCAGCGCGAAGGGGACGTTCTTCGCGAACTCCTGCTGGATGAGCTTCTCGTCGTCCGGGAAGTTGAACCCGGAGGCGCAGTCCTCGGGCTTCCACGCGTCGTTCGGGTCGATCGCGGAGGCCGTCTGGCAGGTGGTCATCTCCGGCGTGAACATCATGACGCCGTTGGCGTTGGCCGCGTGGCCGTCGGCCTCGCCGTTGGTCGTGTAGAGCTCGGAGGAGATCTGCGGGTAGTAGCCGGGGACGGCCGGGTTCCCGGGGGTGCCGGCGAGGGCCTTGTAGGCCACGTCGTCGGGGGTCGGGGTGGCGACCTGCCAGCCCACCCCGTAGAGCAGCAGCTCGGAGGCCGAGTGGTAGTTGATGGCGTACCGGAAGCCGATGCGCTTCTCGAAGGCGTCCAGGGCCCTGGTCTCGGGCTCGGAGGCCGCCTTGGGGCCGCGGTAGGTCTCGCTGGAGAGGTTCGGCGAGGAACCCTCGTTGTCGTAGCCCCACTTGTAGACGAAGTTGCGGTTGAGGTCGACGCCGTCGACGGCGGTGATCTTGCCGTCGCCGTTGTTGTCGTGGAGGTTCTTGCGCCAGAGCCGGGCGCTGTCGGCGGTGAAGGTGTAGTCGTAGCCGTCCGGGTTGGCGGAGAGCAGGAACCACAGCTCGGTGGAGTCCACGAGCTTGGTGATCCGCGGGTCCTTGCCGTAGCTGTCCAGGGTCTGGTGCATCAGCCGCCGGGTCATCTCGGGGGTGATCCACTCCCGGGCGTGCTGGTTGGACATGTAGAGCACGGAGGGCTTGTCGCCGTCCTTGGTCCCGCTCGCGTTCTTGGTGACCTTGAGGGCGAGGATGTCCTTGCCCTGGACGGTCTTGCCGATGGAGACGACCTTGGTGAGCCCCGGGTTCTGCTGGGCGGTCCGCAGGATCTCCTCCTGGAGGCCGCCCTTGCCGCTGTACGGGCGGAAGACCCCGTCCCCGGCGGCCTTGGCGCGGGCGAGCCCCTGGGCGGGAACCTTGCGCTCGGCGAGTTTGACGCCCTGCGCGGCGAGCCCCTCGGCCTGGTCCCCGGTGAGGAAGAGCTCGACCTTGGCGGTCCCGCTCTGCGGGGCGCGCTCGGCGAGCTCGTGGGCGTCCTGGCCGGCGGCGAGGACGAGCGGGACCTGTTCCTTCGTGATGTCGGCGTCGTAGACCCGCACCTCGTCGGCGGCGGACGCGGAGCCGGACGCGGGCTGGGCCTGGGCCGCCACGGGCAGCGCGGCGAGTGTGGTTCCGAAGACGAGTGCGCTTGCGGCGAGGATCGATCTCGCGCGGTGCCTCATGTGCCCCCCTGGGCGTCGTCTGCCACGAAAGCGTGCGGACGCCAGGCTCACGACCGGCCCATGCTCATGTCAAT
The DNA here is from genome assembly GCF_042735575.1 of Streptomyces sp. NPDC059564. NCBI lineage: Bacteria > Bacillati > Actinomycetota > Actinomycetes > Kitasatosporales > Streptomycetaceae > Streptomyces > Streptomyces sp. NPDC059564. Next base: position 10,093 of record NZ_JBHWBP010000235.1, read on the forward strand.
GGGGCGTACCGAGAAGGGGCCCGCACGAGTGAGCGTGCGGGCCCCTTACGGGCTACGTGTTCCGGACTGCGTACGGACGTGCGGTCAGCCGGCCATGTTGTCGGCCAGTTCCTCGCTGAGGTCCAGGTTGGACTCGGTGCCCGGGATGCCCAGGTCCTGGGCCCGCTTGTCGGCCATGGCCAGCAGGCGGCGGATCCGGCCCGCGACGGCGTCCTTGGTCAGCGGCGGGTCGGCCAGCGCGCCCAGCTCCTCCAGGGAGGCCTGCTTGTGCTCCATGCGCAGCCGGCCGGCCGCGGCGAGGTGCTCGGGTACCTCCTCGCCGAGGATCTCCAGCGCGCGCTGCACCCGGGCTCCGGCGGCCACCGCGGCCCGCGCCGAGCGGCGCAGGTTGGCGTCGTCGAAGTTGGCGAGACGGTTGGCGGTGGCGCGCACCTCGCGCCGCATCCGCCGCTCCTCCCAGGCGAGCACCTGCTCGTGGGCGCCGAGGCGGGTCAGCAGGGCGCCGATCGCGTCGCCGTCCCGTACGACGACCCGGTCCACGCCGCGCACCTCGCGCGCCTTGGCTGCGATGGAGAGCCGGCGGGCGGCACCCACCAGGGCCAGGGCGGCCTCGGGACCGGGGCAGGTGACCTCCAGGGAGGACGACCGGCCCGGCTCGGTGAGGGAGCCGTGGGCCAGGAAGGCACCGCGCCAGGCCGCCTCCGCGTCGCAGGTGGCCCCGGAGACCACCTGCGGGGGCAGACCCCGGATCGGACGGCCGCGGCCGTCCACGAGGCCCGTCTGGCGTGCCAGCTGGTCCCCGCCCGCGACGACCCGTACGACGAAGCGGCTGCCTCGGCGCAGCCCGCCCGGGGCCATCACGACCAGGTCCGAGGAGTGGCCGAAGATCTCCAGGATGTCCTTGCGCAGCCGGCGGGCCGCGATCCCCGTGTCCAGCTCCGCCTCGATGACGATGCGGCCGCTCACCAGGTGCAGCCCGCCCGCGAACCGAAGGATCGCCGAGACCTCCGCCTTCCTGCAGCAGGTCCGGGTGACGGGGAGGCGGGAAATCTCATCCTTCACCGCAGACGTCATCGCCATGGGCCGATCCTTCCATGCATCCGAAAAATACGGTCGTACGCGGCGGCCAGCAGCTCCGGATCGTGCTTCGGAGAGCCGTCCTGCCTGGCCACGGGGGCCAGCTCGACCGCGGCACCGAACCGTTTCGCGGCATCGGCGAGGGACTCGCGGTCGGGTACGGCGGCCTCGTCGGCCAGCACCACGTCCAGGGCGAGTTTAGGGGCGTGTCGGGCCAAAACCTCCAAATGACGCTGCGGAGAGAAGCCCTCTGTTTCACCGGGCTGCGGAGCGAGGTTCAGCGAGAGGACCCGCCGGGCCTTCGTCTCCATCAGCGCGTCGAGCAGTTCCGGCACCAGCAGGTGCGGGATCACGGAGGAGAACCAGGACCCCGGGCCGAGCACCACCCAGTCCGCGTCGAGCACGGCGGCGACGGCCTCCGGCACGGCCGGCGGGCCGGCGGGCACGACCTGTACGGAGAGCACCTCGCCCGGGGTCAGGGCCACGGTGGCCTGCCCCCGTACGGTGTCCACGTCGTCCGGGCGCGCCGGATCGTGCCCCTTGACCAGCGCCTGCAGCTCCAGCGGCACCGCCGACATCGGCAGCACCCGGCCCTGCGCGCCCAGCAGCTTCCCGACCAGGTCCAGGGCCTGGACGGGGTCGCCGAGCTGCTCCCACAGGGCGACGATCAGCAGGTTGCCGACGGCGTGCTCGTGCAGGTCGCCCGCCGACTGGAAGCGGTGCTGGATGACGCGGGCCCAGGTCTGGCCCCAGTCGTCGTCCCCGCACAGCGCGGCCAGCGCCTTGCGCAGGTCGCCGGGGGGCAGCACGCCGAGCTCCTCCCGGAGCCGGCCGCTGGAGCCGCCGTCGTCGGCGACGGTGACCACCGCGGTGAGCTCACCGGTGATCCGGCGCAGGGCGGCGAGGGAGGCCGACAGCCCCATGCCGCCGCCGAGGGCGACGACCTTGGGCGCGACGACCTTGGCCGCGGCCGCGCCGCGGCGGGTGGTGCGCACGGCCGCGCCGTCCTCGCCCCGGCCCGGGGGGGGGGGGGGCCCCCCGCGGCGCCGCCCCGGGCGCGGGGGGGTTAAAAAAAAGACGCGGCCCACGACCGAGGTGGGGGGGTTG
>NZ_JBHWBP010000236.1:0-12239 GCF_042735575.1 Streptomyces sp. NPDC059564
GTGGGCCCCGGCCCAGGGCTCGCCCGTACCGGTCCTGCCCGGCGGGGCCTCGGCATCCGGGAACCCGGCTCCGTGGGCCCCGGCCCAGGGCTCGCCCGTACCGGTCCCGCCCGCCGGGGACTCGGCATCCGCGACCCCGGCTCCGGGGGCCCCGGCCCCGGCCGCCGACGGGTCGGTCCCGGCAGGCGCCGCCACCGGGGCCGGCCCGAGGCAAGGCGTGCCGCCCGGGAATCTGCGGGCGCGGCTCACCTCCTTCGTGGGGCGGGAGGGGGACATCCGGGTGCTCGGGGACGATCTCGCGCGGGCGCGGCTCGTCACCCTGCTCGGGCCCGGCGGGGCCGGGAAGACGCGGCTCTCGCAGGAGGCCGCCGAGCGGCACGCCGGGGAGCGCGACGGCTGGCCCGACGGGGTGTGGCTCGTGGAGCTGGCGCCCGTGGACGATCCCGAGGACGTCGCCGAGGCGACCCTCGCCGCGCTCGGCGCCCGCGCCACGAAACTGCGCGGCGGCGCCGCCGAGGAGCTGCGCGTGCTCACCGAGCGGGCCGGGGAGACCCCGCTCGACCGGCTCGCCGAACACTGCTCCCGCCGCCGGCTCCTGCTGCTCCTCGACAACTGCGAGCACGTCGTCGGCGCCGCCGCCGAACTCGCGGAACGGCTGCTGACGCACTGCCCCGGCGTACAGATCCTCGCCACCAGCCGCGAACCCCTCGGCGTACCGGGGGAGTTCCTGCGCCCCGTGGAACCCCTGCCCGACCCCGTCGCGCTGCGGCTCCTCGACGACCGGGGCGCCGCCGTGCGGCCCGGGTTCAGCGTCGCCGCCGATCCGGCCGCCGCCGCCGAGATCTGCCGCCGCCTCGACGGTCTGCCCCTCGCCATCGAGCTGGCCGCCGCCCGGCTGCGGCTGCTCACCCCGCGGCAGATCGCCGACCGGCTCGACGACCGGTTCCGGCTGCTGACCGGCGGCGCCCGCACGGTCCTGCCCCGCCAGCAGACCCTGCGCGCGGTCGTCGACTGGTCCTGGGACCTCCTCGACGCGCCCGAACGGGCCGTCCTCGCCCGCCTGTCCGTCTTCGCCGGCGGCTGCGACCTGGCCGCCGCCGAAGCCGTCTGCGCCCACGAGGAAGGCCTCGACGTCCCCGACGTCCTCGGGTCCCTCGTCGACAAGTCCCTCGTCCTCGCCGAGCCCGACGAGCGCGCCGACGGCATGCGCTACCGCCTCCTGGAGACCGTCGCCGAGTACGCCGCCGAGCGCCTCGCCGAGACCGACGGCGACCGCCCCGCCACCGAGCACCGCCACCTCGTCCACTACCGCGAACTCGCCCGCACCAGCGAGCCCCTGCTCCGCGGGCACGGCCAGCGCGCGGCCGCCGACCGGATCACCACCGAGTACGAGAACCTCCGTACCGCCCTGCGCCGCGCGGCCGCCGCCCGCGACGCCGACGAGATGCTGTGCCTCATCCACTCCCTGGGCTGGTACTGGCACATGCACGACCTGCGCGCCGAGTCCCGGCACTGGTCCGGCGCGGCCGCCGCGCTCGGCCCCGACCCCTTCGCGCCGCCCGTCACCCCCGCCGAGCCCGTGTACGAGCAGCTCGTCGACTCGCCCCCGCCCTATTCCGGCGAGCTGCTCACCGAGGCCTGGCGCGCCGTCCACCTCGTCCGTCTGGCCTCCCACGACCAGGTCGGGGACACCTGGAACAGCCCGGAGCTCCGCGCCCAGGCCGAGGGGGTGCTCGCCGCCTACCGGCCCGGACTTCCGCAGACCTGCCGGACCCCCGCCACGCTGTGGATCTACGCCGTCATGATCGCGCGCGATCCGGAACTGCTCCAGAGGGTCGTCGACGAGACCGTCACCACCGCCCGCGCGCTCGGCTACGGCTGGGAACTGGCCTCCGCCCTCCAGCTGCGCGCCAACATCCTCGCCAACCGCGTCGACTGGGCGGGCGACGCCGCCCGCGACGCCGACGAGAGCCTGGCCCTCTTCCGCGACCTCGGCGACGACTGGGGCTGCGCCGAGGCCCTCTCCGCGCGCGCCGAGTCCCGGGAGAAGCGCGGCGCGTACGCCCTGGCCGGCCAGGACTACCGGGAGGCCATCGCCTACGCCGAACGCCTCGGCGCCAAGGCCCAGGTGGCGGTCCTGCGCGTACGGATGGCCGGGACGCTGACCGAGGACGACAGGATCGAGGAGGCCGAGGAGATCCTCACCGGCATCGTCGCCGAGGAGCACGACCACGGGAACGAGGCGCTGCCCGCAGCCCGGCTCTTCCTCGCGGGCATCCTCGGCATGACGGGCCGGATCCCGCAGGCCCGCGTCCAACTGGACGCGCTGCGCAAGGACGTCGCCACCAGCCACAACGCCGTCTTCGAAGTGTTCGTGCTCGCCTCCTCCGCCTGGCTGGACAACCGGGAGGGCCGGTACGAGGACGCGCTCGCGCTGATCCGCGAGGCGTCGAGGTCCTTCCAGGACCCGATCGCCCTGATGGTCGTCCCGCACCTGCCCGCGGTGTACCTGCTGACGGCGGCCGTCTCCCTCGCCTCGCCCGGCGCCCACACCCGGCCGTACGACGCCGCGCGCCTCCTCGGCGCCTACCGCACCCACCTGCCGACCGGCCACATCGCGGTCTCCGCGGAACGCGAGGACGCCGCCCGCGCCGAGGAGCGGGCGCGGGCGGCACTGGGCGACACCGGGTACGAGGCCGCGTACGCCGAAGGCGGTGGCCTCACCCTGGAGGAGGCCACCGCCCTCATCTGACCCGCCGCCCCCCCGTGCGGGGCCCGTCCGGGACGCGATCCGAACGGACCGGCCGCCCGGGTCAGGTCTTCTGGCGGAACTTCCGGACGGCCAGCGGCATGGTGACGGCCGTCAGCCCCACCGACCAGGCCAGCGTGATCCACACGGAGTTCCCCAGCGGGGTGTCGTTGATCAGGCCGCGGGCCGCGTCGGCCAGGTTCGACAGCGGGTTGACGTCGGTGAAGCTCTGCAGCCACCCCGGCATCGTCGTCGGCGGGGCGAAGATCGAGCTGCCGAACTGCAGCGGCATCAGGACCAGCATCGCCATGCCCTGGACCGCCTGCGCGGTCTTCATGGTGAGACCCAGCAGGATGAAGATCCACATCAGGGACGCGCCGAAGACGGCGGACAGCCCGATGGCGAGGAGCAGGTCCAGCACGTTGGACTTGATCGACAGGCCGAGCAGGAAGCCCATGCCGAGCAGGATCGATATGGCGACCATCATCCGGCCCAGTTCGACCACGATCTTGGCGATGAGCACCGAGGAGCGGGCGATCGGCATGGACCGGAAGCGGTCCATCACGCCCTTCTTGAAGTCGTCGTTGACGCCGGTGCCGACGCCCATGGCGATGTTCATGCCCATCATCGCCATCAGGCCCGGGACGACGTAGTTGACGTACTCGCCCTGGTTGCCCTTGCCGGAGATCGCGCCGCCGAAGACGAACACGAACAGCAGGGTGAAGATGATCGGCATGAACAGGACGTCGAACATCGACTCCGGGTCCTGCTTGATCTGGAGCATGTTCCGCCGCGCCAGGGCGCCGATGTGGCGGAGGTTGGCCCGCAGGCCGATCCGGCCCTCGGCCGGGTGCTGCGGACCGGCGGCCGGGGAGGGGGCCGTGGTCGTGGGCTTCGTCGTGGTTACGGTGCTGCTCATGCCGCGACCTCCTCGGTCTGCTCGGTGGGAAGGGAGTCCTGGACGGTGGGCTTCTCGCCGGTGATGGACAGGAACACCTCGTCGAGGCTGGGCAGGTACGTGCCGATGTCGGAGATCCCGTACCCGCGGGCGGCCAGCAGGCCGACGACGGCCGTCAGCTGCTCGTCCGCCAGGATCGGCACCAGCAGCACCCCCTCGTCCGGAACGGCCTGGGAACCGGCGACGCCGTCCAGCCCGGTCTCCGCGAGGGCGCGGGCCATGCCCGGCAGGTCGGCCGGGTCGGCCGGCCGGATCCGCAGGGTGCGGCCGCCGACGCGCGCCTTCAGCTCGTCCACCTTGCCGTTGGCGATGACCTTGCCGCGGTCGATGACCGTCAGCTCGCTCGCGAGCTGCTCGGCCTCCTCCATGTACTGGGTGGTGAGCAGGACGGTGGCCCCCTCGGCGACCATCCGCTGCACCTCGTCCCACACCTCGTTGCGGGTACGGGGGTCCAGACCGGTGGTCGGCTCGTCCAGGTAGAGGACCGACGGGCGGCCGATCATCGAGGCGGCCAGGTCCAGCCGGCGGCGCATGCCGCCGGAGTAGTTCATCGCGGCCTTCTTCGCGGCCTCGGTCAGGGAGAACCGCTCCAGCAGCTCGTCGGCGCGGGTCCTGGCCTCCTTGCGGGACAGGTCCAGCAGCCGGCCGATCATGTACAGGTTCTCCCGGCCGGAGAGCTTCTCGTCGACCGAGGCGTACTGGCCGGTCAGGCCTATGGTGCGGCGCAGCTGCCGGGGCTGGCGGACCACGTCGTAGCCCGCGACCCGGGCGGTGCCGGCGTCGGGGGTGATCAGGGTGGACAGGCAGCGCACCAGGGTGGTCTTGCCCGCGCCGTTCGGGCCGAGGACACCGAGGACGGTGCCTTCGCGGACATCCAGGTCGACCCCGTCGAGGGCCTTGGTCTCGCCGTAGTGCTTGACCAGTCCCCGTACCTCTACGGCGTGGGGGTTCTTGTCGTTTCGCGTCATGTCCACCATGGGACCACCCGCCACTGACAAAGCTCCGACAGCCGACCGACAGCCGACCGACAAGCGGCCGACGGCGCGGCGAACGGCCGACGGCCCGCCCGGCACGGATGCCGGACGGGCCGTCGTCGCTTCGCGCGCGTACTAGTGGAAGGCGTGCTCTTCCTGCGGGAACGTTCCGCCGACCACGTCCTCGGCGAAGGCCTTCGCCGCGTCACCCATGGTCTTGCGGAGGTTCGCGTACTGCTTGACGAACTTCGGCATCTTCCCGCCGGTCAGGCCCATCATGTCGGTCCACACCAGCACCTGCGCGTCGCACTCCGAGCCCGCGCCGATGCCGACCGTCGGAATGTGCAGGGACCGGGTGACCTCGGCGGCCAGCTCGGCCGGGACCAGCTCCAGCACCACCGCGAAGGCGCCCGCGTCCTGCGCGGCCTTCGCGTCGCGCAGCAGCCGGTGCGCGGCCTCGTCGCCGCGGCCCTGCACCCGGTAGCCCATGGCGTTCACGGACTGCGGGGTCAGGCCCAGGTGGGACATGACGGGGATGCCGGACTGCACGATCAGCTCGGTCTGGGCCAGCGAACGCTCGCCGCCCTCCAGCTTGACCGCACCGACCCCGGCCTCCTTGACCAGCCGGGTCGCACTGCGCAGCGCCTGCACGGCGCCTTCCTGGTACGAGCCGAACGGCAGGTCGCCGACGATCAGGGCCCGGCTGGTGCCCCGTACGACGGCCGCCGACAGCAGGGTCATCTCGTCCATCGTCACGGGGACGGTGGTCTCGTAGCCGAGGTGACAGTTGCCCATCGAGTCACCGACGAGCATGACCGGGATGCCGGCCTCGTCGAAGACGGACGCCGTCATGGCGTCGTAGGCGGTGAGCATGGGCCACTTCTCGCCGCGCTCCTTGGCGAGGGCGAGGTCGCGGACGGTGATGCGCCGGGTGCCCGACCCTCCGTACAGCGTGGCGGAGGCGGCTTCGCGGGCAGGCGAAACGGCGTGCGTCATTGCAACTGCTCCTAGTGTCATCTCGAGGCGCCCTCACGGCGTCCCCGGACTCACCCACCATGGTGGCACCCCCGCGGCCGTCGGCGGAAGTGGCCGGGATCCGACGCGCTGACCCGTGCGTCACACTCCCGGTCCGGCTCCAGGCGCGCCCAGGTCAATGTGCGCGTTTCGTGACAAGCGGAACCCCGGCCGCACGGCCGTTCGTCCTCCCGGCTGTACGGCCGCGAGGACGGCACGGAAGGCTCCGCACATCGCCTAGGGTCAAGGGGCGGGGACGGAGCGCGAGCACGGCAGCGAGGACATGGCATGGCACAGGCGTACATGACGGAGACGGGGAACGGCGGCTCCGAGCCCGGCTCTTCCGGATCCGGTCTCCGACGCCGACTGGCCGAATTCCGACGCCGCATGGCCGAACTGAGCCAGGACCCGGGCATCTGGCGCCGCGGATTGGTGACCACCGGGCTCGCCGCGCTGGTGTCGCTCGTCATGATCTTCCACGCGGAGCTGCCGAACGACATCGGCAACCTGGGCAGCCTCACCGAGACCTTCCTGCCCTGGCTGGGCCTGGCCGTACCGCTGCTGCTGGTCGCCGCCGTGGTCCGCAAGTCCGCCACCGCGCTGATCGCGATACTGCTGACCGCCGCGGTGTGGGTGAACCTCTTCGGCGGACTGATCACCGACAAGTCCGCCGGCGGCGGCAACCTCATGGTCGCCGCCCACAACGTCGACGCCGACAACCCCGACCCGCGCGGCACCGCCGTGTCCGTCGGCAAGTCCGGGGCCGACGTGCTGGCCCTGACCGAGCTCGCGGGGGACGCGGTCCCCGTCTACGAGAAGGCCCTCGGGGCCACGTACAAGTACCACGCGGTCGAGGGCACCGTCGGCGTGTGGAGCAAGTACCCGCTGACCTCCAGCAAGCCCGTCGACATCCGCCTCGGCTGGACCCGGGCCATGCGCACCACCGTGGCCACCCCCTTCGGTGAGGTCGGCGTGTACGTCGCCCACCTGCCCTCGGTCCGCGTGAAGCTCAACGCCGGGTTCACGGCCAACCAGCGCGACAACAGCGCCGACGCGCTGGGCGCGGCCCTCGCCTCCGAGGGCCTGAAGAAGGTCGTCCTGCTCGGCGACCTCAACGGCACCATGAACGACCGCGCCCTGTCCGAGGTCACCTCCCAGATGCGCTCCACCCAGGGCGCGGCGGGCCACGGCTTCGGCTTCAGCTGGCCCGCGCAGTTCCCGATGGCCCGGATCGACCAGATCATGGTCCGCGGGATCAAGCCGGAGGCCTCCTGGACCCTGGCGCGCACCGGCAGCGACCACCTGCCGGTGGCCGCCCGGCTCTCCGTCCGGCCGTAGCCGCGCCCCGTCGGCCTACGCCCGCGCCCCCTCGCGCCAGCCGTTGGTGATGGGCAGGCGGCGGTCCTTGCCGAAGCCCTTCGCGGAGATCTTGGTGCCCGGCGGGTACTGGCGGCGCTTGTACTCGGCGGTGTCCACCATGCGCAGGGTCTTCGCGACCAGCGCGCGGTCGAAGCCGGCCGCGACGATCGCCTCCAGGCCCTGGTCGCGGTCCACGTACAGGTCCAGGATCGCGTCGAGCACCGGGTAGTCCGGCAGCGAGTCCGTATCGACCTGCCCCGGGCGCAGCTCGGCGCTCGGCGGCTTCACGATCGAGTTCTCCGGAACCGGCGGGGTCTCGCCGCGCTCCTCGGCCGCCCGGTTGCGGTACCGGGCGAGCCGGAACACGTCCGTCTTGTACACGTCCTTGATCGGGCCGTAGGCGCCGACGGAGTCGCCGTAGAGCGTGGAGTAGCCGACGGCCAGCTCGGACTTGTTGCCCGGGGCCAGCACGATGTGGCCCTCCTGGTTGGAGAGCGCCATCAGCAGGGTGCCGCGCAGCCGGGACTGGAGGTTCTCCTCGGCGAGGCCGGTGAGGCCGACCGCGCCCATGTACGCGTCGAACATCGGCTCGATCGGGACGGTCCGGAAGTTCAGGCCGGTGCGCCGGGCCAGATCGGCCGCGTCACCCTTGGAGTGCTCCGAGGAGTACTTCGAGGGCATGGACACGCCGTACACGTTCTGCGCGCCGATCGCGTCGCAGGCGATGGCCGCGACGAGCGCGGAGTCGATGCCGCCGGAGAGCCCGATCAGGACGGAGCGGAACCCGTTCTTCTTGACGTACGCGCGCAGGCCCACGACCAGCGCGTCGTAGATCTCCTCGTCGTCGTCCAGGCGGTCGGCGTAGCCGCCCGTCACCACCGGCTCGTACGGGGTGACCGGCTCCTCGGAGAGGATCACGCGGTCGATGCGCAGGCCGTCGTCGACGGTGCCCCCGGGGGCGTCCGCCCGGGCCGCCGGGAGGTCGAGGTCGACCAGGACGCAGCCCTCGGAGAACTGCGGGGCACGGGCGATCACCTCGCCGGAGGCGTCGACGACGATCGAGTCGCCGTCGAAGACCAGCTCGTCCTGGCCGCCGATCATCGCGAGGTAGGCGAGGGTGCAGCCGGCCTCCTGGGCCCGCTTGCGCACCAGCTCCAGGCGGACGTCGTCCTTGTTGCGCTCGTACGGGGACGCGTTGACGGAGATCAGCAGCCCGGCCCCGGCGGAGCGGGTGGCGGGGACGCGGCCGCCCTCCTGCCAGAGGTCCTCGCAGATGGCCAGGGCGACGTCGACGCCGTGCACCCGGATCACCGGCTGGGTGTCGCCCGGCACGAAGTACCGGAACTCGTCGAAGACCCCGTAGTTGGGGAGGTGGTGCTTGGCGAAGCGCAGCACGACCTCGCCGCGGTGCAGGACGGCGGCCGCGTTCTCCGGGGAGCCGGCCGGGCGGCCGAGGCGCGGCGCGGCCTTCTCGCTGCGGTCGAGGTAGCCGACGACGACCGGCAGCTCGCCGAGGCCCTCGTCCGCCAGCCGCCGCGCGAGGGCGCGGAGCGCGGAGCGGGAGGCCTCGACGAAGGAGCGGCGCAGGGCGAGGTCCTCGACGGGGTACCCGGTCAGCACCATCTCCGGGAACGCCACCAGGTGGGCGCCCTGCTCGGCCGAGTGCCGGGTCCAGTGGAGGACCGAATCGGCGTTGGCCGCGATGTTGCCGACGTGCGAGTCGATCTGATTCAGAGCGAGGCGTAGTTGAGGCACGGGGCCCAGTGTAATCGTCTTTCTGACGCGATGTCCTGGATCCCGTGCCGTCAGGGGGTCGTGGCCGCGGATTCAGCCGACGGGGCCGGCGAACTGCGCGGCGGGCAGCAGGGTGCCGGGGGACAACTGGGCGCTGATGCTCTGGGTGCCCTCGGGGACCTCGAAGGCGGCGGTGCCGGTGGCGGACTCGCCGGGCAGGATCGTGCCCTGGATCCACTTCGGCATCTTGGTGTCGAAGACCGTCTTGCCCTCGGCGCCCTTGTCGTCCCGGACGGTGGGCATCGCGTAGATGACCTTGTGCGGCTGGGCGGAGCCGTTGGTGATGGTGAAGGTCAGCTGCACGGCGTGGCCGATGTCGAAGTACTTGCTGGGCGTCTCGTACTCCTTCGGGACCGAGAGGGTCACCTTGATCCCGTCGGGGTAGGTGTACGTCTGGCCGAAGGCGAGCGGGGTGCTCATGCCGGGGCCCTGCGGGGAGGCGTGCCGGTCCGGGGTCGGGTTCGGGGTCGGGCCGACGAAGTCCTCGTCGCCGTAGTCGTAGTCGTAGTCGTCCTCGTCGTCATGGATGCCCTGGCGGGCGTGCCCGGCGGACTCGACCGCGTGGTCGATGACGGCGGCGGTGAGGAAGTAGCCGCCGACGGATGCGCCGAGGCTGGCGAAGCCGAGTACGAGGCCCACGACGGCCATCGCCCGGCGCGGGGCGCCGGAGCGGGTGCGGACCAGGGCGCCGATGGCGAGGCCGATCCCGACGATGCCGACCAGCGTGCCGAGCCAGAAGAGGAACGGGACGACGGCCAGCACGACCGCCGTGAGGGCGAGGACGAGGGCGGCGACGGCCAGCCCGTTGGAGGGCGCGGGCGGCGCGACGGGATACCCGGGGTACCCGGGGAACCCGGGCGGAGCCCACCCGTGCGCCACCGGCGGGGCCCCGTACGCGGGGACCCCACCGACCGGCGCGAACCCGCCGGGCGCGGGCGGCGCGAACGGATCGGGGCGCGGTGCCCCGACGGGCATCGGCGCCGGCGCCGGGGCCGGCCCGGCTGCCTGGGGCTGCGCCACGGCGTCGGCCGGCCCGGGTACGTGGGGCTGCGCCGCGGCGTCGGCTGCGGCCGGGCCCGGAGCCTCGGCCCGCGGGGCGCCTTCGGCGGGAGTCCCCGCCGGGGCCACGGCGTCGGCCGGAGGCGCCGCCTTCTCCAGGGACGGCCCGGCAGCCCGGACCGGGGGCTCCGCCGGGGTCTTCGCCAGGGACGGCCCCGCGGCCTGGGCCGGGGCTTCGGCGCGGGATTCCACCGGCGTGTGGGCAGGGATCGCCGCCAGCGTGTCGGCCGGGGCCGTCGCCGGGGTCTTCGCCAGGGACGGCCCCGGGGTCTGGGCCGGGGCTTCGGCGCGGGATTCCACCGGCGTGTGGGCAGGGATCGCCGCCAGCGCGTCGGCGGGGTTCGCCGCCGGGTTCGCCTCCAGGGGTTCCGCCGGGGTTTCGGCGGGGTTCGACGCCAGGGGTTCCGCCGGGGTGCCGGCCGGCGGTTCCGCCGGGGTTTCCGTCCGGGTTTCGGCGGGGGGCTCCGCCGAGGGCTCCGTCGGGGTGGTCGGCTGTCGGTCCGGCTTGGTCAGGGACGGGCGCTGGGGGGCCGGTATCGAGGGGGCCGTGGGCTCGGGCGGGGGGCTGGGCTGGTTCGGCGGCGTGGTCATGCCTGGCGGAGTCCCTCGGGAGTGGCGGCGTACGGCGTACAGGGGCTGCGTCAGACTGCCACGGGCCCCGTCCGGCTCCAACCGGATTCGGTGTCTCCGCCCCCAACGGCCAGGGGGTATCGCCCGATGTGCCGGAATCGGGGCGGCCGGGCGGGCAACGCCACCGGGCCCGATCGCGTCTTCCCTGGCGTGGGACCCGGCCGGACGGTCCGGGGCGCGCCCCCGGTGGTCCCTGGCAGTGGCTCCGCGAGGACCTCCGCGAGGACCTCCGCGAGGACCTCCGCGAGGACCCCCGCGAGGACCTCCGCGAGGAGCTCTGCGAGGACCCCCGCGAGGACCTCCGCGAGGAGCTCCGCGCGATGGACCCCACGAGGACCTCGCGAGGAGCTCCGCGAGACCTCCCGAGAGGAGCCCCGAGAGGAGCCCCGAGAGGAGCTCCGCGAGACCCCGAGAGGAGCCCCCCGCGTCCACCCGGATCTGCTTAGGATCAGTCACACTATGCGCGCAAATGCCGTGAACGCTGCCAAGGGAGGCAGCCGGGCCGTCGCCGTGTTCATCGGGCTCGGTGCCGCCGCCTACACCGCGTGGGTGCTGGAGGTCGTCCTCTCCACCGGCCTCAACCCCATCGAGACCTACGTCAGCGAACTCGCCGCCCAGGACCAGCCCCTCGGCGGCCTCTTCCGGGCCACCGACTTCACCGCCGGGCTGCTCGCCTTCCTCGGCGGACTCCTCGCCCTCGCGCGCCTGCCGCGGCATCCCGAATCCCGCCGCCCCTGGGCGGTCGCCGGATGGGCCGGCGTCACCCTCTTCGGGGCCGCCACCGCCGCCGACGCCTGGCTCCCGCTGAGCTGCCAGCCCACCGTGGACCCCGTCTGCGCCGCCCGCGAGACCGCCGGCCTGGTCCCGGCCACCCATCAGGCGCATGCCGTCAGCAGCAGCCTCGCCATGACCGGCGCGCTGATCGGGATAGTGGCCCTCACCGTCGCCGCCCGCCGCTACGGCTGGTTCGCGCCGCTCGCCCGCTTCGGCCCCGCCCTGGTCGTCCTGGAACTGCTCGCCACCGCCTGGACCCTGACCGCCATCAGCCTGTTCACCGCCGGGCACGGGACGTGGGCGCTCGGCGCGGGCCAGCGGCTCCAGGTGCTGCTGGTGGCGGTCTGGCTCGGCGTGCTCGCCCTCTCCGTCCACCGCGAGGGCCGCACATGACCGGCCCCGCCCCCGGCCGCTTCGTCCGCGTCGACGGGGTGCCCCTGCACGTGGTCGTCGAGGGGCGCGGGCCCGCCGTGGTGCTGAGCGCCGGCCTCGCCATGGCCTGGTTCGACTGGGACCCGGTCGCCGCGCTGCTCGCCGCCCGGGGCCGCACCGTGGTCCGCTTCGACCGCCCCGGACACGGGCTCAGCGCCCCCGCCGGCACCACCGGCGCCGCCGTAGAGGCCCGCCGGATCGCCGCCCTGCTGGACGCGCTCGGCCTGCCCGGCCCCGTCACCGTCGCCGGGCACTCCCTCGCCGGGTTCCACGCCGAAGCCTTCGCCCGGCTCCACCCCGACCGCACCGCCGCCCTGGTCCTGGTCGACTCCAGCGTGGAGGAGGACCCGCGCGCGCTGCTCCCCGCCGCCGTCAGGACCGGCGCCGCCCGCGCGCTCGGCCGGGCCGTGACCGCGGCCGGGCTCCCGGCCGCGCTGGGACCCGCCCTCCGGCGGGCCGCCGTACGGGCCTCCCGGGCCGGCGGGGCCGCGGACCC
>NZ_JBHWBP010000237.1:0-12230 GCF_042735575.1 Streptomyces sp. NPDC059564
CCGCCCGGGCAGGCGAACGCGGCGGTGTCCCAGCCGGCACGGAGGGCTCCGGCCCGGTACGCGCCCTCGTAGAAGGCGAGTACGGCGGCCCGGGGGTCGCTCTCGGCGCGGACCGCCTCGTACGGGAGCACGGCGAGGTGGCTCCCGCCCCGCTCCACCCAGCGCGCCGCCGCCGGGGTGAGCGGCTCCTGCGCCAGGGCGGCGGGCTCGGGCGCGGTGTAGGAGTAGAACGCGGGCTCGGCGAAGGTGTCGTCCCCGAACCAGAACCCGAAGCTGATGACCTCCCGCGAGTAGGCCTCCCGGGTGACGGGGTCGGCGGTGGGCGGCGGATCGACCGCGCGCCCGGAGAACCGGGTGTGGGCGATGTCGAAGGTGTGCCAGAAGACGTGCACCGGGCTGGCCTTCCCCGAGAAGCCGGCGGCGAACTCCTCCAGCAGCAGGGCCACTTGACTGAGGACCTGCCAGTAGCGGTGGGCGTGCGCGGGGTCGTAGACGGCGTGTTCGGTGTCCTCGGCGAAGGGCCGCGCGGTGTCGGGCAGGTCGTACGGCCGGGGCACGGGGATCTCCACCGGGACGTCCAGGGCGTCCAGCGCGGCGAAGACCCGGTCGTGGAAGGTGGCGACGGACTGCCCGACGAGCGGGAAGGAGTCCGTCCTGCCGTCGAGGGTCGTGACGACCAGCCGGTGGTCGACGAAGTCGAAGTCGACGGTGAAGACCGGACCACCGTCGGCCAGCCCCGTCGGACGGGTGGTGATCCCCCGGCCGGTGAGGTGGAAGGGGACGTTCCACCAGTGGTTGCGGCGGACGCTCGCAGCGAGCCGGATCTTGCCGATGACCTGGGCGAACCGGTGCAGCGTCTCCTTGGTGTCCCGCCATTCGGCCAGCGGTACCGGTGGGAACAGCTCCATCACGGCCCCTCTCGTACGCGGCGTGCCGTTGCCGTGCGCTCGCCGTCCGGGCCCCTCCATGATGACCTCGGTCCGCGCGCACGGCACGTCGCCGGGCCGCGGCGGGGGCTCGCTACGCTTCCTCCGTGACCAGGGCAGAGGTGAGCCGTCGGCGGGTGACCGCCGCCTGGCTCGGGGCGGGCGTCGCGGCGCTGACCGGGTGTGCGGCGGCCGCCGGGCCGCCGCGGCGGCTGCGCCTCGCGACGGGGCCGGAGGGCGGTCCGTACAACGCCTTCGGCAAGGCCCTCGCGCGGGCCGTCGCGGCGAGCGGTGCCCGGCTGGAGATCGTTCCGGTGAGCACCTCGGCGAGCGTGGACAATCTGCGGAAGCTCGCCGACGGCACCGTCGAGCTGGCGCTGGCCATGGCGGACGTCGCCGAGGACGCGGTGCTGGGGCGCGAGCCGTTCGCCTCGCCGGTGGCGGTGACGGCGCTGGCCCGGACCTACGTGAACTACACGCACCTGCTCGTACCGGCCGACGGGCCGGTGCGGTCGGTGGCGGACCTCTCGGGGCGTCCGGTGGCGGCGGGCGCTGCCGGGTCGGGGGTACGGGTGGTGGCGGGCCGGGTGCTGCGCGCGGCCGGGCTGGGCCCGGGACCCACGGCGGTACGGGAGTGGCCGCTGGGCCTGGGCGCGTCGGTGACGGCGCTGCGCGAGGGGTCGGTCGACGCGCTGTTCTGGTCCGGGGGCGTGCCCACGGCGGCGCTGGCGGGGGCGGCGCGCGAGGTGCCGTTGCGGTTCCTCGCGCTGGACGGCTACGTGGGCGCGCTACGGGAGGCCTTCGGCCCCGTGTACACGGCGGTCACGCTTCCGGCGGCGGCGTACGGGCTGACGGAGCCGGTGGGCACCATCGGCGTCGGCAACTACCTCCTGGCCCGTGACGGCGTACCCGTCGACTCCGTGCGCGAGCTGCTCACGGTGGTGTTCGACCGGTGGCGGGACCTGCTGCGGGACGTGACGGCGGGGGCGCGGCTGGAGCCCCGGTTCGCCATCTCCACCGGGAGCCTGCCGCTGCACCCGGGGGCGGTCGCGTACTACCGGTCGGTCTACGGCTGAGCGGTCAGGGGCAGGTGCGGGGCCTTCACCGGGCCGGGAGCCGGAGCTCGACGACGAGGCCGCGCGGCGTGTTGCCCCGGACGCCGAGGCTGCCGCCGCTGAGGCGGGCGATCTCGTCGGCGATGGCCAGTCCCAGTCCGCTGCCGGGTACGTTCTGGTGCTCGGGGCAGCGGGCGAACCTCCGTAGCAGCAAAGGGAGTTGTTCCTCGGCCACGCCCGGGCCGTCGTCGGTGACCCGTACGACGGTCCGGCCGTCCGCGCCGCGCTCCGCGTGGACCTCGACGCGGCCGTCCCGGGGGACGAACTTGACGGCGTTGTCGAGGAGCGAGTCCAGGATCCGGGCCGCCGCGTCGGGCAGGGCGCGGGCCCGCAGGTCCCCGGGGTGCGGGCCGGTGAGGGTGAGTACGAGGCCCGCGGCGCGGAAGACCGGCGTCCAGGCCGCCACCCGTTCCCGTACGGCGCGGGCCACGTCCTGCTCGACGGGATCGGCCGTGCCGGACTCCACCCGTGCCAGGGCGAGCAGGCCGTCGAGGAGCTCCTCCAGGCGTTCCGCCTCGTCGAGGGCCCGGGAGTGGTCGTCCCTGCCGGGGCCGGGGGCCACGTACGGCTCGATGTTCTCCAGTTGGAGCACCAGGGTGGCCAGCGGGTTGCGCAGTTGGTGGGAGGCGTCGGCGACGAAGTCGCGCTGGCGGCCGATGGAGTCGGTCATGGCCTCCGCCATCGTGTTGAACCGCTGCCGCAGACGCCGCAGTTCGGGCGGGCCGGTGTCGGAGACGGCCCGTGTGCGCAGGCTCCCGGCGGTCAGTCCCCCGACGGCCCGGTCGAGGTCGAGGACCGGGCGCATCAGCCAGCGCGTGATGCCCGTCGCGACCAGGGCCGCCGCGGCGAAGGCGGCGAGGGCCCCGGCGGCGATGAGCGACCAGCGGACCGTCACGTCCCGGCGGGCGGCGGTGGTGGGCACGGTCAACAGGACGGCCCCGCTGACCCGTTCGTCCCGGCCCACCGGTTCGGCGAGCACGACGGTCCGCGGGCCCCAGGGGCGCAGGGTGGGCAGCCGGTCGGTGGAGCGGCCGGTGAGGGCGCGGCGGGTGGCCTCCTGCGCCGGGGAGCCGGTGCGGAAGGGCTCCGCCCCGGCCCGGGCGATGGTCGCGCCGGCCGTGTCGACCACGACGACGCCCGCTCCGTACAGCTGGGCGTACCGGCCGATCTCGGCGTCCAGTTCCGCCCGGTCGGCGTGGGTTCGGATCCGGTCGGCGAGGTCGGCGAACCGTACGGCGTCCGAGCGGCGTTGCAGGAGCAGGTGCTCGGTCCGTCCCCGCGCGTAGGCGTCCGCCAGCGGGGCGCAGAGCAGCAGCGCCGCGGTCCCCATGAGCACCATCAGTACGGCGAGGAGCCTGCGTCTCACGACTCGCCGTCCCGCTCGTGGCGTGCGGGCGGCGGGCCCAGTTGGTAGCCGAACCCCCTTACGGTGCGCACCACTTCGGGGCGGCCGGTCTTGGACCGGATGCCCGCCACGTGGACGTCCAGGGAGCGGGAGGCGGCGAGGAAGGCGTCGCCCCAGATCCGGTCCAGGATCTCCTCGCGGGAGTGGACCTCGTCGGGGCGGGCGGCCAGGAAGGCGAGTACGTCGAACTCGCGGCGGGTCAGCCTGACTTCGCTGCCCGCCACGGTGACGGTACGGGCGGCCGGATCGACCTCCACGTCCCCGGTGCGTACGGGCCGGCCGCCGCCGGGGTGTGCGGTGCCGGTGTCCGGGTGGCGGCCGGAGTGCCGGTCCGTGCGGCGGCGCACGGTGTCGATGCGGGCCATCAGCTCGGCCATGCGGAAGGGCTTGACGACGTAGTCGTCGGCCCCGGCCCGCAGCCCCTGGACGATGTCGCGCTCCTCGCAGCGGGCGGTCACCACGATCAGCGGCGCGTCGCAGACGGTGCGCAGCCGCCGGAGCAGTTCGAGACCGTCCAGGTCGGGCAGGCCCAGGTCGAGCAGCACGAACTCGGCTTCGCGTACGTGGCGCAGCGCGTCCAGGGCCCGGCCCACCCGGCGGACGGTGTGACCGCGCCGGGCGAGGGCGGTGCCGAGGGCCTGGGCCATCCGGTCGTCGTCCTCGACGAGCAGCGCGTGCATGGGCGGTTCCCTCGTGTGCCGTGACCCGTGACCGGGGACAGCAGCTTACGGGGGCCGCCGTCCCGGGTCACCGGGGCCGTCAGCGCGCGGCTTCGGCGCCGGCCGCGGCCCGCGGCTCCGGGTCCTCGGCGTGGCCGGCCTCCGCCTCGGCCGGGCTGAGGGTCGCGTCGCGGGTGTCCGGCATCAGGACGTAGGTGACGAGGGAGATGAGCGCGCAGCCGGAGACGTACCAGAAGAACATCTTCTCGTGGCCGCCGTTCTTGAACCACAGCGCCACGTACTCGGCGGTCCCGCCGAAGAGCGCGTTGGCGATCGCGTACGGCAGTGCCACGCCCAGGGCCCGCACGCGGGTCGGGAACAGCTCCGCCTTGACGGCCGCGTTGATCGAGGTGTAGCCGGTGACGATCACCAGGGCCAGCAGCGAGAGCCCGAGCGCGGACCAGTACGAGGACGCCGAGCCGAGGGCGGTCATGATCGGGTAGGTGCCGACCGTGCAGCCCACCGCGAAGGTGATCAGCAGGGGGCGGCGGCCGATCCGGTCGGACAGCATTCCGGCGAAGGGCTGGAGCACGGCGAAGAGGATCAGAGCGGTGAAGCTGACGAGGGTGGCGGTCGTCTTCGCCATGCCCGCGCTGCCGACCAGGTACTTGGTGAGGTACGTGGTGTACGTGTAGTAGGCGACGGTACCGCCGAGGGTGAGCGCCATGACCAGCCCGGCCTGCCGCCGGTGCTGCCACAGGGCCTTGAGGGTGCCGCGCCTGCTGTCGTCGTGGACGCCTGCGTGGCCGCCGTCCGCCGAGAGCTCCTGCGTGAACGCGTCGGTCTCCTGGAGCCGGCGCCTCAGCCAGAACACCACTCCCGCGAAGAGCGCCCCGAAGACGAACGGGATCCGCCAGCCCCAGCTCTCCAACTGGGCGGTGGTGAGGGTGTGTTGCAGGGTGATGAGGATGCCGAGGCCGAGCAGCTGGCCGCAGGTCATGGACACGTACTGGAAGGACGAGCCCAGTCCGCGCCGGCCGGGGGCCGAGGCCTCGGTGAGGTAGGTGGCGCTGGCCGCGTACTCGCCGCCGATGCTCAGCCCCTGGAGCAGGCGGGCGAGCAGCAGGACCAGGGCGCCGAAGTACCCGGCCTGGCCGTAGGTCGGGGCGACGGCGATCAGCAGGGCGGCGACGGACATCATGGTGACGGTGAGCGTGAGCGCGCTCTTGCGTCCGTGCCGGTCGGCGGCCCGTCCGAGGATCCACCCGCCGACGGGGCGCATGAGGAAGCCGACCGCGAAGATGCCGGCCGTGTTCATCAGCTGCGTGGTCGGGTTGTCCCCGGGGAAGAAGGAGTCGGCGAAGTAGATCGCGAAGCTGGCGTAGACGAACCAGTCGTACCACTCGACCAGGTTGCCGAGCGATCCGCCGATGAGGGCGGTGCGTCGCTTCCTGCGTTCGTCGGCGGGCGTGGATTTCGCCGCGACGGCGTTGTCGGGCATGGCGGCTCCAGAGGGAAGTCCCTGGTGGGAGGGGAGGAGTACCCCGGCGAGGGGGAGTTCCCCAGAGCATGGGGCCGCCTTCACGAGCGGACAAGCTCCGCCCCGCAGATCTAACGTCCCGCTAAGGAAGCCGCGCGGGAGGCGGCCTCGACCTGACCTCGGCCACCGCCGATCGGCGCACCCGAACGGGCCACGCTCCGGAACCGTCGTCGCGGCGGGCACGGAGGGCGGCCGGCGGCCGCATAATCTCCGCCAGGGGCGGCGAGACCGAGCGGACCCAGGCTTCTCCGCACCCTTCCGACTCTCCAGCGAACTGGGGGACCGAAGTTGATGACACATCTGATCCGGCGCACCCGTGCGGCGCTCGCCGTCACCGTCGTGGCCGGAGCACTGCTGACCGTGTCCGTGCCGGCCCACGCCGCCGCCTCGCCGCCGGTCACCGCCGCCGGCTCGTTCGTGATGGACGGCGGCACCGGGGCCACCCTCTCCTCCAAGAACCCCGACACCCGACGCCAGATGGCGAGCACCACGAAGATAATGACGGCCACGGTGGTGACCACCCTGCCCGGCCTCGACCTCGGCCGGAAGGTCACCGTCAAGCAGGAGTACCTGGACTACGTCTACCGGGAGGGCGCGAGCTCGGCCCAGCTGAAGGCGGGCGCCACCCCGACGGTCCGTCAGCTGCTGTACGCGATGATGCTGCCCTCCGGCTGCGACGCGGCGTACGCGCTCGCGGACACCTTCGGCTCGGGCACGACCATCGCGGCCCGCAAGGCGGACTTCATCGCGAAGATGAACGCCAAGGCGAAGGCGCTGGGCATGACCAACACCGTGTACGACACCTTCGACGGCATCTCGCCGACCGGCAACAACCTCACCACCCCGCGCGACCTCGCGAAACTCACCCGGTACGCGATGACCAACACCCTGTTCCAGGCGGTCGTGAGGACCACCTCGTACAGCTCCGGCGGCACCTCCGCGCTCGCGACGTGGAGCAACACCAACCTGCTGGTCCAGCCGCGTCCCACCGGGTATGGGTTCCCGGGTGCGATCGGCGTCAAGACCGGCACCGGCACGGCGGCGGGCAAGTGCCTCGTCTTCTCCGTGACCCGCAACGGCAAGACGATCATCGGTGTGCTCCTCAACGACGAGGAGCGCTACGTGGACTCGATGGCGCTGTCCGACTGGGCCCTCGGCCCGGCCGCCGGCTCCAAGACCGCGCTCCAGCGCGGCAGCACCGACCCGGTCCCGGACGTCCGCGACTGACCTGCCCTCACGCCTCCTGGCCCGCCGCGTCGGCATAGCGGCGGGCCAGGTGCGCGAAGGCCTCCCGCAGTTCGGGCGGGCCGATGACTTCGATGTCGGCGTCGTACCCGCCGATGGCCGCGGCCAGCCCGGGCCAGGACCACGAGCCGAGGACGAGCCGGCAGCGGTCCGGGCCGAGTGCCTCGACGATCCCCTCGCGGGTGTAGCGGACGACGACGTCGGCGGGGAGGCGGAGGATCACCTCCCCCTGGCAGGGCCAGCGCCCGGCGCCGTCGGAGCCGCGGAACCGGCCGGCCACGAAGGTGGCCACGTCCGCCACGGGCAGGTCGCGCGGAGGGAAGCGGGGGCCGGTGGGGGTGCGCGGGGTGATCCGGTCGGCCCGGAAGATGCGCCAGTCCTCGCGGTCGAGGTCCCAGGCGACGAGGTACCAGCGCCCGGCCCAGGTGACGAGGTGGTGCGGCTCCACGCGGCGCGGCGGGGGCGCGGTCCTCTCGGCGTCGGTGGCCGGCGGGGTGGAGCCCGGGTAGTCGAAGCGGAGCACCTCGCGGGCGTGGATGGCGGCGCTGAGCGCCACGAGCACGGCGCTGTCGACCTGCGGGCCCGGCCGGGGCGCTGGCCGCTCCAGGGCGGTGACCCGGAAGGTGTCGATCCGGCGGCGCAGCCGGGCGGGCATGACCTGCCGGACGGTGTTCAGCGCGCGGGCCGCCGCCTCCTCGATGCCGGCGCCACTGGTGGTGGCGGTCTGGAGCGCGACGGCGAGGGCGACGGCCTGCTCGTCGTCGAACAGCAGCGGGGGCAGCTCCGTACCCGCGTCGAGCCGGTATCCCCCGTCGGGGCCCTTGACGGCCGCGATGGGGTAGCCGAGCTCGCGCAGGCGCTCGACGTCACGGCGTACCGTGCGCGCGCTGACGTCGAGCCGGGCGGCGAGGAGCGCGCCGGGCCAGTCCCGGCGCGCCTGGAGGAGGGAGAGCAGCGACAGAAGTCGCGCGGAGGTCTTCTGCATGTCGCCCATGGTGCCGCGAGAAGCGGACACGTCCTGACCGCTGCTCCTGCGAGTGTGGCCGGGTGACGGATCCCGTCACGACGTGTGCGGAGCAGCGAAGGGGACGGCATCACCGTGAAGACCGATCAGGACGACCGCGTCGGCGTCGGGGGCGTGGCCCCATGACCGTTCTCGGCCCCCGGGCGCTGGGCCGCGCGACGCTGGCCCGGCAGCTGCTGCTCGACCGCGCCGACCTGCCCGCGCTGGACGCCGTCGCGCACCTGGGCGGTCTCCAGGCTCAGGAACCGCAGGAACCGTTCGTCGGGCTCTGGTCGCGGCTGCGCGGCTTCGACCCGGCGGAGCTGTCGGGGCTGCTGACCGGGCGGAGCGTCGTACGGACCCACCTGATGCGGCGCACCGTCCACCTGGTCACGGCCGAGGACGCGCTGGCCTGGCGGTCCCGCCACGACGCCATGCTGCGGCAGCGGGTGCTCGGGGTCCACCGCCGGGAGCTGGACGGGGTGGACCTGGAGGAGCTGGCGGCGGCGGGCCGGGCGGTGCTGGCCGACGGTGAGGCCCGCTCGATGAGCGAGCTCGCCCGGGCGGTCGCCGGTCGCTGGCCGGCGCCGGGGCCCCGGGCGCTGGGCGAAATGCTGGTCGCGGCCCTCGTCCCGGTGGCGCAGCTGCCGCCGCGCGGGCTGTGGCGCACGAAGGCGCCGGTGCGCAACCTGCCGCTCTCCGCCTGGCTGGGGCGGGAGGCCGACCCTCCCGCCCCCGACGGCTCCGACCCGGTCGGGGAGGCCCTCGTACGCCGCTACCTGGCCGCCTACGGCCCGGCCGCCTCGGCCGACCTGCGCGCCTGGTGCGGCCTCGCGGGGCTCCCGGCGGCGGTGGCCGCGCTGCGCGAGGAGCTGGTCGCCTTCCGCGACGTACGGGGCCGGGAGCTGCTGGACCTCCCCGGCGCACCGCGCCCGGACCCCGACACGCCCGCGCCGGTGCGCTTCCTGCCGGCGTTCGACAACGCGGTCCTCGGCTACCAGGACCGCGGCCGGATCATCGACGACACCCACCGCGGGCTGTCGGTGGCGGGCGAGCGTGTCGTCCTGGTCGACGGCCGGGTCGGCGCGACGTGGCACGTCGAGGCCGCCACCGTCGCCGTCACCCCGCTGCGCCGTTTCTCCCGGGCCGAGCGCACGGCCGTGTCCGAGCAGGGCCGGGACCTGGCCTCCTTCCTCTCCGACGGGGAGAGCACCCGCGTACGGGTGGCCCCGTCCCCTCCGTGAGCCCGTCGGGTGCGCGGTTGACCAACGGGCTCTACCTCTCGGTAACTTGATCCCGTACGCAGGGAATCGACGAGGGGAGTGCGCCGGTGGCGGACCACGGATTGACCGGCTTCACGCGGGAGACGTTCACCCACGACGGGGTGAGCCGGCGGCTGTTGCGGCGCGGCACCGGCCCCGCGGTGATCATCATGGCGGAGATCCCGGGCATCACCCCCAAGGTCCTGGCGTTCGCCGAACGCGTGGCCGAGTCCGGGTGTACGGCCGTGCTCCCGGTGCTGTTCGGCACGCCCGGGCGGGACCCCGATCCCGCCACCCAGGGCTGGGTGAGCGCCGGGCGGACCCTGGCGTCGGCGATGTGGGAGGTCTGCGTGAGCCGGGAGTTCACCCTGCTGGCCACCGGCCGGAGCTCGCGCGTCGTGGGGTGGCTGCGCGCCCTGGCCGCCGCCGAGCACGAACGCTGTGGCGGTCCGGGGGTCGGCGCCGTCGGCATGTGCCTGACCGGCGGATTCGCGCTGGCCATGGCCACCGACGAGCGCCTCCTCGCCCCCGTCCTGTCCCAGCCGTCACTGCCGCTGCCCTGTACGGCGAGCCGTGCGGGCGGGATCGACATCAGCCCCGGTGAGCTGGCGGTCGTCCGGCGCCGCTGCGAGCGGGACGGGCTCCAGGTCATGGGGCTGCGGTTCCGCGGCGACCGGCTGGTCCCCGGGGACCGGTTCCGCTACCTCCGGCGCGAGCTCGGAGACGCGTTCGTCGCCGTCGAACTGGAGGACGAGGCGGCGAACCCCGAGAGCGTGATGCCCCCGCACTCCGTCCTGACGGAGCACCTCGTCGACGAGCCGGGACAGCCCACCCGGCAGGCGCTGGAGGCGGTGCTCGACCTGTTCCGCACCCGGCTGCTCACGGAAGGGCCGGGCAGAACCTCCTGATCCGTCCCGTCCGTGGGGGCTGACGCGGCGCCGGTGAAGTGCCACGATGATCGGTGCCTCAAAAGAGTGCCGGAGCGTGCGCCCGGGAGCAGTGGCGGCGCGCGCACCGGCAGCCCTACGCCATGAAGGGGCGGACACCACATGAGCGTTACACCGTACGTATCGTCCTTAGGCAGTGGTCAGGGCATGAGCGACGACGCGGAAGTGCGGCTCTACTACCGCCGCAAGACGCAGGAGATCCTGCACAAGTACGGCCTGGGCCCGCGCGTGCACTTCCACGTGGGGCTGTTCCCCGACGGGTACCGTCCACCCGCCACCGTCTCCCTGGGCGAGCTCAAGCAACGCCTCGTCGCCTCCCAGGAGTTGATAGTCGAACACGCGGCCCGTTCCTGGGGCGCGTACGAGAAGCCACCCCGCCGGGTCCTCGACATCGGCTGCGGCCTGGGCGGCACCTCCCTGTACTGGGCGCAGGCCCACGGCGCCTCGGTCACCGGCCTCACCGTCGCCGCCGAACACGTCCCGCTCATCGGACACTTCGCACGGCAGGCGGGGGTCGGCCCGCGCGTCAGCCCCGTACTGGGCGACGTACACGAGCTGGACGACACCCACGCGTACGACGCCGCCTACGCCAACGAGAGCAGCGGGTACACCGACCGCCACCGGCTGTTCGAGGTCGTCGCCAAGGCGCTGAAGCCGGGCGGATGGTTCGGGATCCAGGAGCACTTCGTGTGCCGCCCCGAGTGGGGCGAGTTCATCGACGGCTACTACCGGACGCGGCTGGGCACGCGCGAGGAGTACCTGGAGGCGGCCGGGGCGGCCGGATTCGCGCTGGAACGGGACGAGGACGTGACCGACGCGGTGGCGGAGTTCTGGATGCAGTCCATGGCCTGGAACACCGCCGAACTCGACCGGCTGCGGGCGGGCGGCGCGCCCGCGGCCTGGAGCCGCCAGCGGCTCGGCGAGTCAACGGTCGCGCACAGCAAGCTGTTCCGGCTCTGGCGCGACCACGCCGTGGAGACGCGGCTGCTGCTCTTCCGGACGGGCGGCGGCCGATGACCGCGACGGCGCCACCCCCGGCCCCCCGCCCCTCGCGGCTCGGTGGGCAACTGCCCGCCTTCTACTGCCCGCTGGAACGCGACCTCGTCCATCCCGACGCGAAGGAGCTGGAAACCCGGGCCGTCGCATGGCTGGACGCCTTCGGCCTGTACCCCGATCCCGTCGAGCGGGCGTGGGGGCTCGCCACCCACAGCGCCGACTTCTCCTGCCGCATCGTCCCCGAAGGGGACGCGGAGGCGCTCCTGCTGTTCATCGAGTGGAACTACTGGGCCAACGCCGTCGACGACTGGCAGGACTCGGGCGCGGGCGAGGTCCGCACGGCCGCCGTCGCGGAACACGGCGTACGGCTGCTGCGCACCATCGAGGACCCGCACGCGGCCGTACTGCCCGACGGCCCCGTGACCCGGGCGCTGGCCGACCTGGTGCACCGTACGCACGCCCTCCTGACCCCCTTCGAACTGCGCAGATTCATCGAGGGGACCCGGGACTGGCTGCTCGGGGCCGCCTGGCAGGCGGCCCGGGCGGAGGCCGGGGGCATGCCGGGGCTGAACGACTTCGCCGCCATGGGGTCGCTGGCCAACGGCACCCGCTTCTCGCTCACCTGGTCCGACGTCGCGCGCGGGATCCGGCTGCCCGCGGACGTCCTCTACTCCCCCGCCCTCCAGGCGCTGACCGATGCGGCGGGCTTCGTCGTCAGCGCGGACAACGACCTGTTCTCCTACGACAAGGACGACGATCTGGAGCCGTGGGAGGTGAACCTCGTCAACGTCATCGCCCACCAGGAGCGCTGCTCGCCCGCCGAGGCCGTGCCCCTGGCGGTGGCCCTGCGCGACCGGGTGATGAGCCTGTTCCTCAGACTCCGCACCCGGCTGGCGGACGGGGCGGACTCCCCACTGGCCCGGCACCTGGAGGCGTTGGGCCAGTACGTCGCGGGCTCCATCGCCTGGCAGAGCCGGGCCCCGCGGTACGCGAGCCCGCGCAACCGTCACGCCCTGCCCGTCCCGGAGGCACGGTTCGGCATCCGGTACGCCGACACGCCGAGCGATCCCTCGACGCGGGCCCCGGCGCTGCCCGCTCTCGCCCGGTGGTGGCGGCAGGCCGGGGCCTGAAC
>NZ_JBHWBP010000238.1:0-12220 GCF_042735575.1 Streptomyces sp. NPDC059564
TTATACAACACTATCTCTCAAACCCCCCGCGCGGCCCCTCCCCCCCACGGCCCGCACCCCCCCCCGCCCCGGCCCGCCCCGCGGGGGCCCGCCCGCGCGCCCCCCCCGGGGCGCGGGGCGCCGCCCCGGCACACCGGCGCTCTCGTCTCCATCACCTGAAGGAGTGAAGAGCACCGGGACATCAGTCCGGAATACGACCATTGAGCACATCCTTGTGGGCACGCGGCCAATGCGGCAGCGGACAAGGAGAGTTCGGTGGACAAGCACGAAGGCCGTGATGCCGGAACGATCCGGCTCGACGACCCCTGGTACGACGCGCTGGCCGTGGGCTGGGGCGAGGGTACGGAATCGGTCCCGCCGCGTCCGGTCACCGCGGGCCGGTCCGCGCCCGCCGCTTCCGACATCTACCTGGAAGTGCAGCGCAGTGCCGCCTTCCAGGAGGTCCGCGGCCGCTACCGGAGGTTCGTCGTCCCCGCGACCGCCGGCTTCTTCCTCTGGTACGTCGCCTACGTGATCGCCGCCATCGCGGCGCCCGGGCTGATGGCCCGGCCGGTCGTCGGCGCCGTCAACGTGGCCCTGCTCGCGGGACTCGGGCAGTTCCTCAGCACGTTCCTCCTGACCTGGGCGTACGCCCGGCACGCCCGGCTGCGGCGGGACCGGGCCGCGCTCGACCTGCGCTGGACGGTCTTCGAGCAGGAACGCGACCAGGAGCGGGCGCGGAGCCGGGAGGAGGGCCGGTGACCACCGAGCACCAGACCCTCGCGCTGATCCTGTTCAGCGTCTTCATCGCCGTCACCCTCGGCATCACCACCTGGGTCAGTCGCAACCGGCACGGCTCGGCCGAGGAGTTCTACGCGGGCGGGCGCCTCTTCTCGCCCCTGGAGAACGGTTTCGCCATCGCCGGCGACTACATGTCCGCCGCCTCGTTCCTGGGGATCTCCGGGCTGATCGCGCTGTTCGGGTACGACGGCCTGCTGTACTCGGTCGGGTTCCTGGTCGCCTGGCTGGTGGTCCTGTTCCTGGTCGCCGAACTGGTCCGCAACTGCGGGCGCTTCACCCTCGCCGACGTGGTCGCCGCCCGGATGAGCGAGCGGCCCGTACGGATCGCGGCCGGGACCTCCTCCGTCGTGGTCTCGGTGCTCTACCTGGTCGCGCAGATGGTCGGCGCGGGCAGCCTGGTGGGCCTGCTGCTGGGGAGTTCGAGCGCCGCCGCCCGGACCCTCGCCGTGATCGGCGTGGGCGCCCTGATGGTGGTCTACGTGTCCTTCGGCGGCATGCGGGCCACCACCTGGATCCAGATCGTGAAGGCCGTGCTGCTGATGGGCGGGGCGATCACCCTGACCGTGCTGGTCCTGCTGCGCTTCCACGGGAACTTCGACCAGCTGCTCAGCACGGCCGCCGAACGCAGCGGGCACGGGTCCGGCTTCCTCGCGCCCGGTCTCAAGTACGGGGGCGACTGGACGGCCCGCTTCGACTTCATGAGCCTGGGCCTCGCCCTGGTCCTGGGCACGGCGGGCCTGCCGCACATCCTGTCCCGCTTCTACACGGTGCCCACGGCGCGGGCGGCCCGCCGGTCGGTGGTGTGGGCGATCGCGCTGATCGGCGGTTTCTACCTGATGACCATCGTGCTCGGCTTCGGGGCCGCGGCGCTGCTCGGGCCGCAGGAGGTGCGGGCCTCCAACGCTTCCGGGAACACGGCGGTTCCGCTGCTGGCGGCCTTCCTCGGCGGTGGCGCCGGGTCCACCGGGGGCGCCGTGCTGTTCGCGTTCGTGGCCGCCATCGCCTTCGCCACCATCCTCGCCGTGGTCGCCGGGATCACCCTCGCCTCGTCCGCCTCCGTCGCGCACGACCTCTACGCCTCGCTCAAGCGCCGGCACGCCCGGCAGCGCAGCGAGGTGGCCGTGGCGCGGGTCGCCGCCGTGGGGATCGGGGCGGTGGCGATCGCCCTCGGGCTGCTCGCCCAGGACCTGAACGTCGCCTTCCTGGTGGGCCTGGCCTTCGCGGTGGCGGCCTCGGCGAACCTGCCGGTGCTGCTGTACTCGCTGTTCTGGCGGGGGTTCACCACGCGGGGGGCCGTCTGGTCGGTGTACGGGGGGCTGGTCCCGGCGGTGCTGCTGGTCGTCCTGTCGCCGGTGGTCTCGGGCAGTCCCGAATCGCTCTTCCCGGGTGTGGACTTCCAGTACTTCCCGCTCCAGAACCCGGGGATCGTGTCCATCCCGCTCGGCTTCCTGGCGGGCTGGCTGGGGACGGTCACCTCGGCGGAGGAGGCCGACGAGCGCAAGCACGCGGAGACGGAGGTCCGCTCCCTGACGGGGGCCGGCGCGGTGTGATCCCTCAGGGGCCCGCCGACGGGACCCAGGCGTACCGGTGTTCCGGGCGGCCGGTCTCTCCGTAGCGCAGGGCCAGGCTGACGCGGCCGGCGCGGTCCAGGAGCTTCAGGTAGCGCTGGGCGGTCTGTCGGCTGATGCCGGCGCGGTCGGCGATCTGCTGGGTGGACAGGGGGCCCTCGGCGGTGCGCAGGACCTGGCGGACCAGCTCCGCCGTGGTGGCGGAGTGCCCCTTGGGGAGCTCGTTGGCTCCGCCGGCCGCGGCGAGGGCGCCGAAGATCCGGTCCACCTCGGCCTGTTCGGCCTCGCCGCCGCCGGAGAGGGAGCGGCGGAGGGCGGCGTAGGCCTCGAGCCTGGCGCGCAGTCCGGCGAAGGTGAACGGTTTGACCAGGTACTGGAGCGCGCCGAGGCGCATGGCGGCCTGGACGGTGGCGAGGTCCCGGGCGGCCGTGACCATGATCACGTCGGTGTGGTGGCCCAGCTGGCGCAGGCGGCGCACCAGGTCGAGGCCGTTCTCGTCCGGCAGGTAGTGGTCGAGGAGGACCAGGTCCACGGGGTGGGCGGTGAGGAACTCCAGGGCCTCGGCCGCCGAATGGGCCTGGCCGGACACCTGGAAACCGGGAACCTTCGCCACGTACGCCGCGTTGATCCTTGCAACACGCACGTCGTCGTCGACGACCAATACGTGCATCGGGGTCTCGTTCATCTCAGGGCCTCCGGGAGTACGACGGAGAACTCCGCCCCTCCGTCCGCTGCTCCTCCGGCCCGGGCGCTGCCGCCCTGCCGCTCCGCGAGGCGGCGTACGAGGGCGAGGCCGAGCCCGCGCTCGCGGTGGGCCTCGGGCTGCTTGGTCGACCAGCCCTCCGTGAAGATCTCCTCGCGGCGCGCGGCGGGGATGCCCGGGCCGCTGTCGCGCACCCGCAGGACGGCGGTGCGGCCCTCCGCGCGGAGGTCGACCTCCACCAGGGGCGCGGCCGAGCCGGCCGCCGCGTCCAGGGCGTTGTCCACGAGGTTGCCGAGGATGGTGACGAGGCCGCCCGGGTCCACCAGGCGGTCGGGGAGGAAGGCGGCCGGAGCCAGCCGCAGGGGGACGCCGCGCTCGGCGGCGACGGTGGCCTTGCCGACCAGCAGTGCGGCGAGCAGGGGGTCGTGCACCTTCTCGGTGACCTGCTCGGCGGTGGTGCGGTGGACTCCCGCGACCTCGTTCACGAACTCGACGGCTTCCTCGTGCAATCCCAGTTCGAGGAGGCCGAGGAGGGTGTGGAGGCGGTTGGCGTGCTCGTGGTCCTGCGCGCGCAGGGCGTCGATCAGGCCCTTGGTGGAGTCCAGCTCGCGGCTCAGGTGCTCCACCTCGGTGCGGTCGCGCAGGGTGGCGACGGCTCCGCCGTCCGCGGTCGGCATCCGGTTGGCGACCAGGACGCGCGGGCCCTGGACGGTGAGCAGGTCCCGCCCGGTGACGCGCCCGGCCAGGACGTCGCTGGTGCGGCCTGGGCCGAGCACCTCGTCCAGCGGGCGCCCGGTGAGGGTGTGGGCGGCGTCCGGGGTGAGGCCGAGCAGCCGGGCGGCCTCGTCGTTGACGAGCCGGACGCGGTCGTCCTGGTCCAGGGCGATCACCCCCTCGCGGACGGAGTGCAGCATGGCTTCGCGTTCGGCGAGGAGTCCGGCGATATCGGAGAAGGCCAGGTCCCGGGTCTGCCGGTGGATCCGGCGGGACAGCAGGTAGGCGGCGAGGGCGCCGGCCGAGAGGGCGCCGCCCGCGTAGGCGAGCAGTCCGGGGATGGCGCCGAGCAGCCGGTCGCGCACGCTGTCGTAGGCGATGCCGACGGAGACGGCGCCGACGATCTCCCCGTCGGCGGCCACCAGGGGGACCTTTCCGCGGGCGGAGCGGCCCAGGGTGCCCTCGTCGATCTCCATGACGTCGCGGCCGGCCAGGGCGTCGCCGGGGTCGGTGGAGACCGGCAGCCCGATGCGGTCGGGGCTGGGGTGGGAGCGGCGGATGCCGTTCAGGTCGAGGACGACCACGTACTCGGCCCCGGTCGCGCTGCGGATCCGCTCGGCCGCGGCCTGTACGGGGGTGTCCGCCGTCGGCCCCGACCGCAGGAGGTCGGCGGCCAGGTCGGGGTCCGCCGCCGTGCTCTGGGCGATGGCCAGGGCGCGCCGCATGGCCTGGTCGTCCAGCTGGGCGCTGAGGGGCGCGAGGAAGAGCCCCGTGGCCAGCACGAGGACCCCGGCGGCGATGGCCAGCTGGGTGAGCAGGATCTGCGAGACGGCCCGTCGGGGGAGCCCGAGGCGCCGAGCGCGGAGGGGGAGGAACCGCATGACTAGCAACCGTAGGTCGGCGGAGGCGTAAGCGGAATTTCCCTCGTCTACGCAAATCGCTTGCGTGATTTGCGTCCAGCTTGCGCAAGTGATGAAGGCGGACTGGTGCGGTCAGAGGTGTGGACGACTGAGCAGGGCTCTGCAATTCTCGCACCGCACGACGCAAATTCCTGTCTCATCTGGTTCGGAAAACTCATGTCGAGGGACGAGGACATATGAGAAGGCACACCTGGAGGTGGCGGACCCTGGCCGCCGTCGTCAGTACGGCCCTGCTCCTGATGGGCTGGCCGGCCCTGACCGCCGTGGCCGCCGGCGGACCGAGCGGCGCGGCGGGCCGGCCCGCCGCCGCGAGCAGCAGCAACGGCGCCTACACCGCCGCCAACGCCACCGACGGCAACCAGTCCACGTACTGGGAGAGCGCCGGCGGCACGTTCCCCCAGTGGGTGCAGGCCGATCTCGGCACCGGCACCCGGGTCGACCAGGTGGTGCTCAAGCTCCCCGCCGCCTGGGAGAGCCGCACCCAGACCCTGTCCGTCCAGGGCAGCGCCGACGGGACCGGCTTCAGCACCCTGGTCGGCTCGGCCGCGTACACCTTCGCCCAGGGCAGCGGGAACACGGTGACCATCACCTTCCCGGCCTCCCTGACGCGCTACGTACGGATCGACATCACCGCCAACACCGGCTGGCAGGCCGCACAGCTCTCCGAGCTCGAGGTCCGCGCCGCCGGGGAGTCCTCCGCGAACCTGGCCCTCGGCAAGACCCTGACCGCGAGCAGCCAGACACAGGTCTACGCCCCGGCCAACGCCAACGACGGCAACACCGCCAGCTACTGGGAGAGCGCGGGCGGAGCCCTCCCGCAGTGGCTGCGGGCCGACCTCGGCGCCGCCGTCCGCATCGACCGCGTGGTCCTGCGGCTGCCCGACGGCTGGGGCCCCCGCACCCAGACCCTGAAGATCCAGGGCAGCGCCAACGGCACGGACTTCACCGACCTCACCGCGGCCAAGGGCTACGAGTTCAACGCCGCGGGCGGCAACGCCGTGACCCTCGCCTTCGACGCGGCCACCACCCGCTTCGTCCGCGTCCTGATCTCCGCCAACACCGCGCAGGGCGCCGGCCAGGTCTCCGAGCTGGAGATCTACGGACCCCGGACCGGCGACACCCAGCCCCCCACGGCCCCGACGGGCCTCGCCTACACCGAGCCCGCCACCGGCAGGATCACGCTCACCTGGAACGCCGCGACCGACGACACCGGCGTCACCGGGTACGACGTCTACGCGAACGACGTGCTGCGCACCACCGTCGCGGGCGGCGCGACGACCTACACCGACACCCAGCCCGCCGACGCGACCGTGACCTACTACGTGCGGGCCAAGGACGTGGCCGGCAACCAGTCGCCGAACAGCAACTCCGTCACCCGCACCGGCGCCACCGGTGACACCCAGGCCCCGACCGCCCCCGGCTCCCTGACGCTCACCGAGCCGGCGGCCGGCCAGATCAGGCTGGCCTGGCAGGCCTCCACCGACAACGTGGCGGTCACGGGCTACGAGGTGTACGCGAACAACGTGCTGCGCACGACGGTCGCGGGCAGCGCGACCACCTACACGGACACCCAGCCCGCCGACGCGACGGTGACCTATGCCGTGCGGGCCAAGGACGCGGCGGGCAACCGGTCGGGCGACAGCAACTCCGTGACCCGCAACGGCAGCGGCGGCGCCGGCTCCAACCTGGCCGTCGGCAAGCCCGTCACGGGCAGCTCGGTGATCCACACCTTCGTCGCCGAGAACGCCAACGACAACGACACCGGTACCTACTGGGAGGGCGCGGCCGGGGCCTACCCGAGCACGCTGACCGTCAGGCTCGGGGCCAACGCCGACGTCAGCCGCCTCGTCCTCAAGCTGAACCCGGACAGCAGCTGGGGCAGGCGCACCCAGACCATCGAGGTCCTCGGCCGGGAGCAGAACGCCCCGGGCGTCACCAGCCTGCTCGCGGCCCGGGACTTCGTCTTCGATCCGGCGTCCGGCAACACCGTCACCGTCCCCCTGACCGCGCGCGTCGCGGACGTCCAGCTCCGCTTCACCGGCAACACCGGCTCCTCCAACGGCCAGATCGCCGAGTTCCAGGTCATCGGCGTGCCGGCGCCCAACCCGGACCTGGAGATCACCGCCCTGAGCGCCACCCCGTCGGCCCCGGTCGAATCGGATCCCGTCACCCTGTCGGCCACCGTCAAGAACAGCGGCAGCGCCCCGGCCGCCGCCACCGCCGTCACCTTCCAGCTCGGCGGCACGAAGGCGGGTACCGCGGCCGTCCCCGCGCTCGCCGCGGGTGCGAGCGCCACCGTCACCGCCGGGATCGGAGCCCGGGACGCGGGGACGTATCCCCTCGGCGCGGTCGTCGACGAGGCGAACACGGTCGTCGAGCAGAACGACAGCAACAACACCTTCACCGGCACCCCGCTGGTGGTCCGGCCCGTCGACAGCTCCGACCTGGTGGCCTCGGCGGTGAGCTGGTCGCCGAGCGCCCCCGCCGCGGGCCAGGACGTGAACTTCACCGTCACCGTCAAGAACCAGGGCACGGTCGCCGCCGCCTCCGGCCCGCACGCGGTCACCCTGACCCTGCAGGACGCGGGCGGCGCGACCGTCCGTACGCTGACCGGCTCCTTCGCGGGAGGCCTCGCCGCCGGAGCCGCCACCGCCCCGGTCGCGCTGGGCAGCTGGCCGGCGGCCAACGGCCGGTACGGCGTCAAGGTGGTGCTCGCGGACGACGCGAACGAACTGCCTGTCAAGCGGGCCAACAACACCTCCACCCGGCCCTTCTTCGTGGGCCGCGGGGCGAACATGCCCTTCGACATGTACGAGGCGGAGGACGCGGCGGTCGGCGGCGGCGCCCGGGTGGTCGGCCCCAACCGCACCATCGGCGACATCGCGGGCGAGGCCTCCGGCCGCAAGGCCGTCAACCTCGACGCGACGGGCGAGTACGTGGAGTTCACCACCAGGGCCGCCACCAACACCCTGGTCACCCGCTTCTCCATCCCGGACGCCGCGGGCGGCGGGGGCATCGACGCCACCCTCGACGTCTACGTCAACGGCACCCTGAAGAAGGCCCTGCCGCTGACCTCCAAGTACGCCTGGCTGTACGGCGCGGAGGCCTCCCCGGGCAACGCGCCGAGCGCGGGAGCCCCCCGGCACATCTACGACGAGGCGAACATCCTGCTCGGCGAGACCGTCCCGGCGGGCAGCCGGATCCGCCTCCAGAAGGACGCGGCCAACACCAGCACCTACGCCATCGACTTCGTGAGCCTGGAGCAGGCCACCGAGATCCCCAACCCCGACCCGGCGACCTACACCGTGCCCGCCGGCTTCACCCACCAGGACGTGCAGAACGCCCTGGACAAGGTCCGCATGGACACCACCGGCAAACTCGTCGGCGTCTACCTGCCGACCGGCTCGTACGAGACCGCGAGCAAGTTCCAGGTCTACGGCAAGGCGGTGCAGGTGGTCGGCGCCGGACCGTGGTTCACCCGCTTCCACGCGCCCGCCTCCCAGGACAACACCGACATCGGCTGGCGCGCCGAGGGCACCGCGAAGGGCTCCTCCTTCTCCGGGTTCTCCTACTTCGGCAACTACACCTCGCGCATCGACGGCCCGGGCAAGGTCTTCGACTTCTCGAACGTCACCGACATCACCATCGACAACGTCTGGAACGAGCACATGGTGTGCCTCTACTGGGGCGCCAACACGGACCGGATCACCATCAAGAACTCCCGTATCCGCGACCTGTTCGCCGACGGCATCAACATGACCAACGGCAGCACCGACAACCTCGTGACCAACAACGAGGCACGGGCCACGGGTGACGACAGCTTCGCGCTGTTCTCCGCGATCGACGCGGGCGGCGCGGACATGAAGAACAACGTCTACGAGAACCTCACCACCATCCTGACCTGGCGTGCGGCCGGTGTCGCCGTCTACGGCGGCTACAACAACACCTTCCGCAACATCCACATCGCCGACACCCTCGTCTACTCGGGCATCACCGTCAGCTCGCTGGACTTCGGCTATCCGATGAACGGCTTCGGGACGGATCCGACGACCCTCGAGAACATCTCGGTGGTCCGCTCGGGCGGCCACTTCTGGGGCGCGCAGACCTTCCCCGGGATCTGGCTCTTCTCGGCCTCGAAGGTGTTCCAGGGCATCCGGATCAACAACGTCGACATCGTCGATCCGACCTACAGCGGGATCATGTTCCAGACGCAGTACATCGGCGGTCAGCCGGTCAACCCCATCAAGGACACGATCCTCAAAGACATCACCGTCACCGGGGCCAAGAAGAGCGGTGACGCCTTCGACGCCAAGTCCGGCTTCGGCCTGTGGGCGAACGAGATGCCCGAGGCGGGACAGGGCCCGGCGGTGGGCGAGGTGACCATCCAGAACCTGAGGACGAGCGACAACGCCGTGGACGTACGGAACACGACGTCGACCTTCAGGATCAACCAGCTGCCGTAGCCGGTGGCGACGGCGGGCGGGGCGCTTCGGGACCACTCCCGGAGCGCCCCGCTCCCGTCTGAAGAAGCCGCAAGCGACTTGCAAGGCTTGCGCTAGTCTTGCGCGCATGACGCGACGACTTGCTCAAGTGGCGAAGAAGGTGGGAGTCAGCGAGGCGACGGTCAGCCGGGTGCTCAACGGCAAGCCGGGTGTCTCGGAGGCGACCCGCCAGTCCGTGCTCACCGCGCTCGACGTCCTCGGGTACGAGCGCCCCACCCAGCTGCGCGGCGAGCGGGCCCGGCTGGTCGGCCTGGTCCTGCCCGAGCTCCAGAACCCCATCTTCCCGGCCTTCGCCGAGGTCATCGGCGGGGCCCTGGCCCAGCAGGGGCTGACCCCGGTGCTGTGCACGCAGACCACCGGCGGGGTCTCCGAGGCCGACTACGTCGAACTCCTCCTCCAGCAGCAGGTCTCCGGGGTGGTCTTCGCGGGGGGCCTCTTCGCGCAGGCCGACGCCCCGCACGAGCACTACCGGCTGCTGTCGGAGCGCAAGGTTCCGGTGGTGCTCATCAACGCCTCCATCGAGGACCTCGGCTTCCCCTGCGTGGCCTGCGACGACGCCGTCGCGGTCGAGCAGGCCTGGCGCCACCTGGCCTCCCTGGGGCACGAGCGGATCGGCCTCGTACTGGGCCCCGCCGACCACATCCCTTCGCTGCGCAAGCTGGTGGCCGCCCAGTCCGTCGCGGCGGCGGCCGGTACCGAGCTGCCCGCCGCGCACGTGGAACGGACCCTGTTCTCCCTGGAGGGCGGCCACGCCGCCGCCTCCCGGCTGCTGGACCGGGGCGTCACCGGCATCATCTGCGCGAGCGACCCCCTGGCGCTGGGCGCCGTACGCGCGGCCCGCCGGCGCGGCCTCGACGTGCCCCGGGAGGTCTCCGTGGTCGGCTACGACGACTCGGCGTTCATGAACTGCACCGAGCCCCCGCTGACCACCGTCCGCCAGCCCATCGAGGCCATGGGCCGGGCCGCCGTCGAGCTGCTCACCGCCCAGATCCAGGGCGCCGCCGTACAGCCCGGAGAGCTCCTCTTCGAGCCGGAGCTGGTGGTACGCGGTTCCACCGCGCAGGCGCCGCGCGCCGTCTAGCGGCCACCCGGGCGGGTCACCGTCACGACTCCGCGCACCGGGCCCAGGCTCCGGACGCCCTCAGGGTGTCCGGAGCCTTTTTGCGTCCTGCATCCGGCGCAAGAGGCTCTTGATGTCGATGTATTGCGAAAACTGCGCGTGATATTGCGTTCATCTGTCGGTGGTGGTTGAGTGTGCCGCGCTCGCCCCCACGCCTCCTGCCCGAAGCTCGAAGGGGACCACCGATGAGAACGAACGTCCGCCGCAACGTCGCGGCCGCCCTTGTCTCCGTGCTCGCCGTCACCGCCCTCGCGGCCTGCGGAACCAGCAGCAGCGGCGGCGACCCGAAGGCGCAGCAGCCGAGCGGCGCCGGTGGCGGCGACGCCTCCGCGCCGCTCGACCCGAAGACGAAGGTCACCCTCTCCATCGACTGCATGCCGCCCGCGGCCAAGGCGGCCGAGCTCAAGGAGTGGAAGGAGGACGTGGCGGAGTTCAACAAGACCTACCCCAACGTCACCATCGAGGGCCGTTCCACCCCCGGCCAGTGCCTGGAGCCCCCGCGCTTCACCGCGATGCTCAAGGCCAAGTCCCAGCCGGACGTCTTCTACGCCTACTTCACCGACCTCCAGCAGGTGCTGGACAACGACGGGGCCGAGGACATCTCCGCCTACGTCACCTCCGCCTCGGTCCCCGCCCTCGACGACATCGACAAGAACGTGCTGAACGTCCTCAAGCAGGACGGCAGGCTCTACGGCCTCCCCACCAGCAACTACACGATGGGCCTGCTGGTCAACCGCAAGCTCTTCCAGGACGCCGGACTCGACCCCGACGCCCCGCCGCGGACCTGGGGGGAGGTCCGGGCCGCCGCCAAGAAGATCGCGGCCCTGGGCAACGGCACCGCGGGCTTCGGCGAGTACAGCGTGGAGAACACCGGCGGCTGGCACTACACCGCCACCCTGTACGGCCTCGGCGGGGACGTCGTGGGCACCGACGGAAAGGCCGCCTTCAACAACGCCACCGGCAGGAACATCGTCGACAACCTCCGCGCCATGCGCTGGGAGGACGACAGTATGGGCAAGACCCAGCTGCTCAAGTGGGGCGACCTGCAGAAGCAGATGGCCTCGGACAAGCTCGGCATGTTCCTGGCCGCGCCCGACGACATCACGTACATGGTCCAGCAGCTCGGCGCGAAGTACGAGAACTTCGGCATGGGCCCGATCCCCGGCGGCGCGGCCACCCTGGCCGGCGGCAACGGGTACGTGATCAAGAAGGGCAGCTCGCCGGAGAAGATCAAGGCGGCCGTCGCCTGGCTGAACTTCAAGACGCTCGCGGTGGGCAAGGGGCAGTTCCAGTACGACCGCAGCAAGACCGACGGCCTTCCGGTCGGCCTTCCGCAGCCCGCCTTCTTCACCGGGGCGAGCAAGGCCCAGGACGACGGGCTGAAGGCGGCGAGCGCCACCATGCCGGTCGCCAACTTCAAGAGCTTCCTGGACAACCCGGTGCCCGGGAAGGCCGAGCCACCGAAGGCCCAGGAGGTCTACAAGGTGCTCGACAAGGTGATGTCGGGGGTCCTCACCAACAAGGACGCCGACGCCGCGCAGCTGCTCGCCGAGGCGGAGAAGGCGGTCAACCAGGTGCTGGCCAACCGCTAGCGGCCGGGGGACGGGGCCCGGCGGCCCGGACCCGCCGTCCGGGCACGGACCCGGGCCCCGCCCCGCCCCGCCCCGCGCGACCGACCGACCGGCC
Organism: Streptomyces sp. NPDC059564; assembly: GCF_042735575.1. Taxonomy (NCBI): domain Bacteria; kingdom Bacillati; phylum Actinomycetota; class Actinomycetes; order Kitasatosporales; family Streptomycetaceae; genus Streptomyces; species Streptomyces sp. NPDC059564. Next base: position 11,994 of record NZ_JBHWBP010000238.1, read on the forward strand.
GTACGTACGTACGTAGCGACGGCGACGACCCAGCAAGGAGCGAGCGGCGATGCCGGCCACCCCCCTGCGCGCGACCCCCCTCCCCGCCACCCCCCTGAAGGCCCCCCGCCCCGCTCCCGCGCCGCCCGCCCGGCGCGCGGCGTTCCTGCGGGCGCTGAAGCGGAACCTCACGGCCCACGGCTTCCTGATCGGCGCCGTCCTCTGCTTCGCCTTCTTCTCCTGGTACC
>NZ_JBHWBP010000239.1:0-12102 GCF_042735575.1 Streptomyces sp. NPDC059564
AGCCGAAGCCGCGGGAGTCGTCGCGGCCGCCGCTGGGGGCGTTGCGGGCGGTGTCCTCCAGCAGCTTCTTGACCTGCGCCGGGGAGAGCCCGGGGTGGGCGGCCTTGACGAGGGCCACCGCGCCGGAGACGAAGGCGGCGGCGGCGCTGGTGCCCCAGCCCTCGTAGTAGGCCCGGTCGGGGTCGGCGATGACCACGTCGACGCCGGGCGCGCTGACGCTGGCGTACCAGTGGCGGGTCGAGAACGCGGCCTTGCGGCCCTGCCGGTCGACGGCGGCGACGGCGATGACCCCGGGGTAGGCGGCGGGGTAGGAGGTGTGGTCGCCGCGTTCGCCGCCGTTGCCCGAGGAGGCGACGACGACCACGCCCTTGCCGAGGGCGTACTGGACGGCCTCGTCCTCGGCGGATTCGTGGTGGGCGGAGTCGCTGTCGTCGCCGAGCGAGAGGTTGATCACGTCGGCGCCGTGGTCGGCGGCCCAGCGGATGCCCTCGGCGAGGGCGCCGGACTTGCTGTCGCGGGCCTGGGCGCGGCCCGGGTCGCCCTCCTCGAGGATCACCCGGACCGGGAGGACCTTGGCGTGGGGCGCGATGCCGAGGACGCCCTGGGAGCGGTCGGGTCCGTGGCCGTGGCCCGCGATGATGCTCGCCATCGCGGTGCCGTGCCGGGCCCAGGCGCGGTCGCCGCGGCCGGCGCCCATCCCGACGAGGTCGGTGCCGTCGAGGACCTGTCCGGCGAGGTCGGGGTGGGTGGCGTCAACGCCGGTGTCGAGGACGGCCACGGTGATCCCGTCGCCCTGGGTGGTGCCCCAGGCCTCCTCGGCGCGCAGGGCCAGCAGACCCCACTGGCGGTCGCGGATGGTGTCGGCGGCGGCCGGCGGCGCGGTGGCGGCGGTCAGCAGGGCCGCCAGGGCCAGCGCGCCGACGGCGGTGGCGCGGGCACGGGTCCATGCACGGACCGGGCGTGCGGGCGGCATCGGCCGGATTCCGGGCGCGGGGTGGCCGTGGACGGCGGGGCGGGCATGGGTCATCGGCGGCGCTCCATGGCCGGGGTGACCGTGGGGGCGCAGCGGCCGTGGACGGCGGGGCGGGCATGGCTCATCGGCGGCGCTCCGGGCGCGGGGTGTCCTTGGCGGCGGGCGGGGCCGCGAGGGCGCCGAGGGAGCGCTCGACCCGGCCGGCGACGGACGTGGCCCCGTGGCCGAGGCCCGCTTCGGCCACCACGCCGGTGGCGCCCTGGCGGGTGGCCTCCTCGGCCGGGACCGGCGCGTCCAGGACCCGGCCGTCGGCGAAGGCGGAGACGGCGTAGACCACGGCCGGGGCCCCGGCGACGACGCTCGCCGTCCAGGCGGCGCGCCGGGAGTCGGCGTACTCGTAGGCGGGCGGGGCGGGCAGCCGGCCGCGCAGGCCATCCATGGCGGCGGCGTCGGCGGGGGTGAAGACCAGGCCGACGGTGACCAGGGAGCTGCGGGTGGCGTCGGTGTAGGTGGCGCGGAGCACGCGGGTGCAGCCGGTGGCGGTGAGCGCGGCCCGCCACTCGGGGTTCAGGGCGGCCGCGCAGTCGGCGTCGGGGGCCAGCGCGATCCGGGTCCAGCGACGGTCGGCGCCGCCGGGGCCGCTGTCGGGGCCGTCCAGGAGGGGCGGCAGGAGACGGTCCACGGGGGCCGTGTGCCAGAGCGAGGCCGCCTCGCGGTAGACGGCGCCGGGGGGCAGCGGGCGCTGCGCGGCGCGGTGTTCGTGCCAGGCGGTGGCGGCGGCGCCCGCGAGGAGGCCGGAGCCGAGGAGGGCGCACAGGGTGGCGGCCACGATCCGGCCGGGGCCGCGGCGCGGGGCCGGGAACGCGGGTGGGGGGGCGGGCGGTTCGGGCTCGCCGAGGACCGCGGTCCGTGGTGTCGACGTGGTCATCCGGCGGCTCCGCCCCCCGTTCCGTACGGCTGCCTGTCCGTACTCTACGGGGCCGTTGCCCCGGCCCGGGCGGGGATGTGGGGGCCCTGGGGCCTGTCGTCAAACTCCCTCCCCCAGCTACCGCTGGGAGGTGCCCCCGGCCTCGCGACGCCTGGCACGCGCTCTCGCCGCACCGGGCGAAAGCCCAAGTACGTCCAGTACGCGGGCTTCCGCCCGGCACGCCGAGAGCACGCACCAGACGCCGCGAGGCCGCCCTTCGGGCGACGACGGGAGTTTGACGACAGGCCCCTGCCCCGCCGGGCCGGCGATTGCGGCGTGGGGGTCCGGGGCGGAGCCCCCGGAAGCAGTCCGGGCGATCCCCGTACCGCCCGGCCAGGGCAAGGGCCTACCCACCGGTAGAGGCGTCTGGCAAGCTGCCGCCCATGACTTCCGACCGGGCTCGGTACGACCGGGCGACCGCGCATCTCGACGCCCCGCTGGCCATCGTGGATCTCGAGGCCTTCGACGCCAACGCCGACGACCTCGTCCGGCGCGCGGGCGGGAAGCCGGTCCGGGTCGCCAGCAAGTCGGTACGCTGCCGGGCGCTCCTCGAACGCGTCCTGGCACGGCCGGGGTTCGCCGGGATCATGTCGTACACCCTGGCGGAGTCGCTGTGGCTGGCCCGCTCCGGGTTCGAGGACGTGCTGCTCGCCTATCCGTCGGCGGACCGGACGGCGTTCGGGGAGCTGGCGCACGACGCGAAGCTGGCCGCGGCCGTCACGGTGATGGTCGACGACGCGGCGCACTTGGACCTGATCGAGCGGTCGCGGGACGGGGGCGCGGAGGAGATCCGGGTCTGCCTGGAACTGGACACCGCCCTGCACCTGCTCGGCGGCCGGGTCCGGGTCGGAGCACGGCGCTCGCCCCTGCGGGAGCCCGCGCAGCTGGCCGCCCTGGCGCGGGCGGTGAACGAGCGGCCCGGGTTCCGGGTGGTGGGGCTGATGGCCTACGAGGGCCACATCGCCGGGGTCGGCGACGATCTCGCCGGGCGGCCCGTGCGCTCGCGGATGATCCGGCTGATGCAGGGGGCGGCCCGCAGGGAGCTGGCCGCGCGGCGGGCCGAGGTGGTGCGGGCGGTGCGGGCGGTGGTGCCGGACCTGGAGTTCGTCAACGGCGGCGGCACCGGCAGCGTCGCGGAGACGGCCGCCGAGGACGCGGTGACGGAGATCGCCGCCGGGTCGGGGCTGTACGTGCCGCGGCTGTTCGACAACTACACCTCGTTCCGGGGCCGGCCCGCGGCGCTGTTCGCGCAGCCGGTGGTGCGCCGCCCGGGGGTCGGGGTGGTCACCGTGCTGGGCGGGGGCTATCCGGCCTCGGGGGCGGCGGGCGCCGACCGGCTGCCCGTGCCGTACCTGCCCGCCGGGCTGAGCTACGACCCGCAGGAGGGCGCGGGCGAGGTGCAGACCCCGCTGCTGGGCGGCCCGGCCGACGATCTGCTGATCGGCGACCGGGTGTGGTTCCGGCACGCCAAGGCCGGTGAACTGTGCGAGCGCTTCGAGGTGTTGCACCTGATCGAGGGCGACCGGGTGACGGCCACCGCCCCGACGTACCGGGGCGAGGGCCGCACCTTCCTGTAGCCGGTACTAGAAGACGCTGTCCGTCTGGTCGGGGACGACGCTGGTGTCGCCCCGGCGGACGGGGCCGGCCGTGCCGTCGTGGTCGACGTAGCCCGTGGTGGAGCAGGGGTAGGGCCCGGTCTTCTGCTTCTTGGGCTCGATGAACATCGGGTTCACGATCCACTTGCCGTCGCTGTTGTCGTACGCGCGGCACATCAGCTCGTTCTTGTTGCGGTTGACGACGAGCCGCAGGGCGGTCGCGTCGCGCAGGAACGAGATGTCGGTGTCGGAGTCGCCCGCGGCGAAGACCTGGCGGCGGGCGGCCGGCTGGACCTTCTCGGCGGCGGCGCCGCGGACCCCGAAGACCTCCTGGTTGATCCAGCAGCGCTTGCCGTCGATGTACGTGATCATCGTGTCGGCGCCGTCCTTGACGGATCCGCAGCCCTGGAGGTGGGCGGTGAACGTGCCGCCGCGGGTGGTGGTGTTGCGGATGCCGATGACGTGGTCGGCCTGGACGCCGACGCCCTGGGCCCAGACCTCGACCACGGGCTGCGGGGAGGCGGAGCTGATCCACACGTCGAAACCGGCCTTCTGGAGGCCCTTGATCAGGTCCCGCTGCTGGTCGTAGTAGCGGACCCAGCCGGTGGCGGTGCTGGTGCCGACCTGCTGCTTGGCCCCGACGGGGGCGGCGAGGTTCTCGGCGCGGGCGGCGGCGGCGAAGCCGCGGACCTGGGCCGCGGTCCAGCCCTGCGTCAGCTGCGGCAGCCAGGCGTAGGCGGGTTCGATCGTACGGTGGTCCCAGCCGGCGAAGGCCGCGGCGCCGGAGCGGGTGGCGGCGGTGCCGTAGACGGCGTTCAGCTCGTCGGCGCAGGCCGCGCCCCCGGGGGTGCCGGTGGGCAGCGGGGCGCCGGGGCGGGCGAGGGGGCCGCAGGCGGTGGCGAGGGCAGCGGCGGCGGCCGGGGTGAGGTGGCGGCTGGTGGTGGACCAGTCCCCGCCCGCGGGCTGGCGGATCTTGCCGTTGCGCAGCAGCCAGAACATGGTGGCGTCGCCGACGTCGTTCTTGACGACGGTGTTGTCCCAGTCGAAGACGGCCACGGGCTTGGCGCGGCCGGGGCGGTACGGGTTGCAGCTGCCGTACTGGTCGATCAGCTGCTGGAGGCGGGCCTGGTTGTCCCCGTACCAGCCGGCCGCGAGCTTCGGGGTGGTGCAGTGCGCGCCGGGGCGGGCCGCCTGGGCGGCGGGCGCGGCGGCGACGAGGGTGCCGGCGGCCATCGCGACGGCGGCGGCGACGGCCTGGAGCCGGCGCGCGGTGGTGGGTCGGGTCACTGAGATGAACACTCCTGATTCCGATGAAGATCGTCGCGGACGGTAGAGCACGACAGCCGGGCGTCGTGCGACGCCCGGCTGTCGGGAGGGTGGTGTGGGGGTGAACGTTTAGAGGGGCGTGACGTACGCGCCGGAGATGCCGCCGTCGACCAGGAAGTCGGTGGCGTTGATGAAGGAGGAGTCGTCGCTGGCGAGGAAGGCCACGGCGGCGGCGATCTCGGTGGGCTCGGCGAACCGGCCGAGCGGGATGTGCACGAGGCGGCGGGCGGCCCGCTCGGGGTCCTTGGCGAACAGCTCCTGCAGCAGCGGGGTGTTGACCGGCCCCGGGCACAGGGCGTTGACGCGGATGCCCTCGCGGGCGAACTGGACGCCGAGTTCGCGGGACATGGCGAGGACGCCGCCCTTGGAGGCGGTGTACGAGATCTGCGAGGTCGCGGCGCCCATGATGGCCACGAAGGAGGCGGTGTTGATGATCGAGCCGCGGCCCTGGCGCTGCATGTAGGGCAGGGCGGCCTTGCAGCACAGGTAGACGGAGGTGAGGTTGACGTCCTGGACGCGGCGCCAGGCGTCGAGTTCGGTGGTGAGGATGGAGTCGTCGTCCGGGGGCGAGATGCCCGCGTTGTTGAAGGCGATGTCCACGGAGCCGTAGGTGTCGAAGGCCGTCTTGAAGAGGGCGTCGACCTGCTCCTTGTCGGTGACGTCGACCTGGACGAAGGTGCCGCCGACCTCCTCGGCGGCGGCCTTCCCGGCGACGGGGTCGATGTCTCCGCAGACGATGTTCGCGCCCTCGGAAGCCAGGCGGCGGGCGGTGGCGAGGCCGATGCCGCTGCCGGCTCCGGTGATGACGGCGGTGCGGCCGACGAGGCGGCGGCAGATGATCTCTTCGTTCGACATGCTGGTCAGGCCTCCGTGCTGATGAAGACGTTCTTGGTTTCGGTGAAAGCGGTGAGGGCGTCCGGTCCGAGCTCGCGGCCGAGCCCGGACTGCTTGTAGCCGCCGAAGGGGGTCCAGTAGCGGACGCTGGAGTGGGAGTTGACGGAGAGGTTGCCGGCCTGCACCGCGCGCGATACGCGCAGGGCGCGGCCGATGTCGCGGGTCCACAGGGAGCCGGACAGGCCGTACTCGGTCGCGTTGGCCAGGCGTACGGCGTCCTCCTCGTCCTCGAAGGGCAGGACGACGGCGACCGGTCCGAAGACCTCCTCGGCGGCGACGGGCGCGGTGGGGGCGGCGCCGGTGACGAGGGTCGGCGGGTACCAGAAGCCGGGGCCCTCGGGGGCGGTGCCGCGGACCGCCGTGAGGTCGTCGGTGACGTAGGACCGTACGCGGTCCAGCTGGACCCGCGAGATCAGCGGTCCCATCTGGGTCTTCTCGTCGGACGGGTCGCCGACGACCACGCCCTCGATGCCCGGGGCGACGAGCTCCAGGAACCGGTCGTACGCGGAGCGCTGGACGAGGATCCGGGTGCGGGCGCAGCAGTCCTGGCCGGTGTTGTCGAGGAAGGCCATCGGCGCCGCGGCGGCCGCGGCCTCCAGGTCGGCGTCGGCGAAGACGATGTTGGGGCTCTTGCCGCCGAGTTCGAGGGTGACCCGCTTCACCCGCTCGGCGCACTTGGACATGATCTGCTTGCCGACGCGGGTGGAGCCGGTGAAGACGATCTTCGCGACTCCGGGGTGCTCGACCAGGGCGTCCCCGGCGACCGCTCCGTGGCCGGGGAGCACCTGGAAGAGGTGCTCGGGGATCCCGGCTTCGAGGGCGAGTTCGGCGAGGCGCAGGGCGGTGAGCGGCGTGGTCTCGGCGGGCTTGAGGATGACGGCGTTGCCCGCGGCGAGGGCGGGGGCCAGGCCCCAGGCGGCGATCGGCATGGGGAAGTTCCAGGGCGCGATCACGCCGATGACGCCGAGGGGTTCGAGGAAGGTGACGTCGATGCCGCCCGCGACGGGGATCTGGCGGCCGGAGAGGCGTTCCACTCCCCCGGCGGCGAAGTCCAGCAGGTCGCGTACGTTGCCCGCTTCCCAGCGGGCGTTGCCGATGGTGTGGCCGGCCTCGCGGACCTCCAGGCGGGCCAGTTCCTCGAGGTGTCCGTCGACGACCGCGGCGAAGCGCCGCAGGAGTCTGGCCCGGTCGGCGGGGGCGGCGGCCGCCCATCCGCGCTGGGCCGCGGCGGCCCGTACGACGGCCGCGTCGACGTCGTCCCGTGTGGCGGCCGGGACGGTGGCGACGATTTCCTCGGTGGCCGGGTTCAGCACGCTCAGAGTGGCTGGGGCCAGCACATCGGACACGTGGTGCCTTTCTGGTGTTCGGTGTTCGGGTCGGGTGCGGTGCGGCGCCGTCCGTTACAGGCGTTCGAAGGAGCGGCGCAGTTCCCAGTCGGTGACGGCGGAGTCGTACGCGTCGAGTTCGACGCGGGCCATGTTGCGGTAGTGGGCGACGACTTCGGGGCCGAAGGCCGCCTTGGCGATCTCGCTGTTCTCCCAGAGTTCCGCGGCCTCGCGCAGGGTGGCCGGGACGTGGGCGTAGTCGCCGGTGTAGGCGTTGCCGGTGCAGGCCTCGGGGAGTTCGAGGCGGTTCTCGATGCCGTAGAGACCGGCCGCGACCAGGCCGGAGACGGCGAGGTAGGGATTGACGTCGCCGCCGGGGAGGCGGTTCTCGAAGCGGGTGGAGCGGCCGTGGCCGACCACGCGCAGGGCGCAGGTGCGGTTGTCGAAGCCCCAGGCGACGGCGGTCGGTGCGAAGGATCCCGGGCGGAAACGCTTGTACGAATTGATGTTGGGGGCGTAGAGAAGGGAGAAGTCGCGCAGTGCGGCGAGCTGGCCGGCCAGGAAGTGCCGCATCACGGGCGACATGCCGTCGGGTCCGTCACCGGCCATGGCGTTGTTGCCGTCGGCGTCACCCAGCGAGAGGTGGATGTGACAGGAATTGCCCTCGCGCTCGTCGTACTTGGCCATGAAGGTGAGCGACACGCCCTCCTGGGCGGCGATCTCCTTGGCTCCCGTCTTGTAGAGGGAGTGCTGGTCGCAGGTGGTGAGCGCCTCGTCGTAGCGGAAGACGATCTCGTGCTGGCCGAGGTTGCACTCGCCCTTGGCGGACTCCACGACCAGCCCGGCGGCCTGCATCTCGTTGCGGATGCGGCGCAGCAGGGGTTCGACGCGGCCGGTACCGAGGACCGAGTAGTCGATGTTGTACTGGTTGGCGGGGGTCAGGCCGCGGTAGTCGGCGTTCCAGGCCTCCTCGTAGGTGTCCTGGAAGACCATGAACTCCAGCTCGGTGCCGACCATGGCCGTGTAGCCGTGCTCGGCGAGGCGTTCCAGCTGGCGGCGCAGGATCTGGCGGGGGGCGGCGACGACGGGCGAGGCGTCGTTCCAGGCGAGGTCGGCGAGGACGAAGGCGCTGCCGGGGTTCCAGGGGATGCGGCGCAGGGTGGCGAGGTCGGAGTGCATGGCGAAGTCGCCGTAGCCCCGGTCCCAGGAGGACATCTCGTATCCGTCGACGGTGTTCATGTCGGTGTCGACGGCGAGGAGGTAGTTGCAGCCCTCGGTGCCGTGGGCGAGGACCTCGTCGAGGAAGAACTGTGCGGCGAACCGCTTGCCCTGGAGGCGCCCCTGCATGTCGGGGAACGCCAGGACCACTGTGTCGATCTCACCGCTGGCGACGAGGGAGCGGAGCTCCTCGGGCGCGAGCGGCGGCTTGCGGTCTACCACTGGAATCTCTCCTTCGGTGAGCCGAGTGGGCCTAAGGTATTGAATAAGACCATTGCTTGGGAAGGGGAGGAGCCGAGATGACCGACACGGTGGGCGAGGGCGGCGCGATCGCGCGGCTGAATCCCGTGCTGCGGCAGGTGCGGGCGGGCAACGGTTTCGAGGAGGCGCTCGAACAGATCCTCCAGGTGGTCCGGCTGGGTCTGGTGCCGGGCGGGGAACGTCTTCCGCCCGAGCGGGAGTTGGCGGAGCGGATGGGGATCAGCCGGGTCACCCTGCGCGAGGTGCTGAAGGTGCTCCAGGACCAGGGGCTGGTGGAGGCCCGGCGCGGCCGGTACGGCGGAACGTTTGTGCTGGCCCGCCCGGACACCCCGGCCGGCGGCGCCGAGGAGGAGCTGCGGCGGCGGGTCGCCGGGGTGGACATCGAGGACGCGCTGCGGTTCCGCGAGGTGCTGGAGGTGGGCGCGGCCGGACTGTGCGCCGCGCACGGGCTGACCGAGGAGGGCTCCGAGCGGCTGCTGCGCGCGCTGACCGCCACCCATGACGCCCCGCTCGCCGACTACCGCCGCCAGGACACCCTCTTCCACCTCACCCTGTGCGAACTCGCCGGGTCCGCCTCGCTGACGGCCCAGTACGCGGCCGTCCGGGCCACCGTGAACGACCTGCTGGACTGCATCCCGCTGCTGGTGCGCAATCTGGAGCACTCGCAGCAGCAGCACACCGCCCTGGTGGAGGCGGTGCTGGAACGGGACGCCGAGGGGGCGCGGGCCGTGATGCGCGAGCACTGCTGCGGGACGGCGGCGCTGCTGCGCGGCTTCCTGGCCTGAGGGGGCGCGGAGGGGCGATCCCGTGGGGCCGGGGAGGTTTTCGTAACCGCTGTTTAACGCACGGGTCTTGCGCCCGCCACACCCGGGACGCAAAGGTACGCCTCACAACCATTGCATTGCCCTAGGCAGGAGCGCACATGGCCGACGACACCGCACCCGTATCCGCTGCCGCACCACCCTCCCACGGGGACGCGGACGCCGAGTACCTCCAGCGCCGCACCCTGCGCCGCGGCAGCGCCGGCTGGCTGCTGCTGACCGGCCTCGGCGTCGCGTACGTCGTCTCGGGCGACTTCTCCGGCTGGAACGTGGGCCTGGACAAGGGCGGTTTCGGCGGCCTCGCCATCGCCACCGTCCTCATGGGCGCCATGTACGCCTGCCTGGTGTTCTCCCTCGCGGAGCTGTCCACGATCCTGCCCACCGCGGGCGGCGGCTACGGCTTCGCCCGCCGCGCGCTCGGCCCGTGGGGCGGGTTCCTCACCGGCACGGCCATCCTCATCGAGTACATCCTGGCCCCGGCCGCCATCGTCATCTTCATCGGCGACTACGTCGAATCCCTCGGCCTGTTCGGGCTGACCTCCAGCTGGCCCGTCTACCTCGGCTGCTTCGTCGTCTTCATCGGCGTCCACCTGTGGGGCGTGGGCGAGGCCCTGCGCTTCAGCCTGGTCGTCACCGCCATAGCCGTGGCCGCCCTGCTCATCTTCGCGTTCGGGGCGCTCACCGAGTTCGACGCGGGCTCCCTCGACAACATCGCCGTCGACACGAGCGCGTTCGGCTCCAGCTCCTGGCTGCCGTTCGGCGTCCTCGGCATCTGGGCCGCGTTCCCCTTCGGCATGTGGTTCTTCCTCGGCGTCGAGGGCGTGCCGCTGGCCGCCGAGGAGGCCAAGGACCCGGTCCGCTCCATGCCGAAGGCCCTCGCCATCTCCATGGGCATCCTCGCCCTGCTCGCCCTCATCACCTTCTTCGCGGCCACCGGCGCCCAGGGCGCGGACGCCGTGAAGTCCGCCGGCAACCCCCTCGTCGTCGCGCTGGAAGGGGACGGCGGGCCGACCGCCCTCAGCCGCTTCGTCAACTACGCCGGGCTCGCGGGTCTCGTCGCCTCCTTCTTCTCCCTCATCTACGCCGGCTCCCGCCAGCTGTTCGCGCTCTCCCGCGCCGGGTACCTGCCGCGGTTCCTCTCGCTCACCTCCCAGCGCAAGGCCCCGTACCTCGGTCTGGTGATTCCGGGCGCGATCGGCTTCGCCCTCGCGGCGGCCACCGGCAACGGGGCGCGGATGCTGAACATCGCGGTGTTCGGCGCGACGATCTCGTACGCCCTGATGGCCCTCTCGCACATCGTGCTGCGCCGCCGCGAGCCGAACCTGGAGCGCCCGTACCGCACCCCCGGCGGGGTCCTGACCTCGTCCGTCGCCTTCGTCCTGGCCCTGTCGGCGCTCGTCGCCACCTTCCTGGTGGACAAGGACGCGGCGTTCATCGCGGTCGCCGTGTACGCCGTCGCCCTGGCCTACTTCGCCTTCTACAGCCGCCACCGCCTGGTCGCCTCCGCACCCGAGGAGGAGTTCGCCGCGCTTGCGGCAGCCGAGGCGGAGTTGACCCGCGACTGAAATCCTGTCCCCGTCGTCTGCTGAGCCCGCCCCGCCCTTCCCGGAGGTAAGACCGTGCCCAGGCCGCTCATCGGCATCACCACCTACGTGGAGGAATCCACCCGCTACGGCGTGTGGGACCTGCCCACGTCCCTCGTCCCCTCCGGGTACTACGAACTCGTACAGGCGGCGGGCGGTGCGGCCGTGCTGCTGCCGCCGGACGAACCGGTGCGGGCGGCGGAGGTGCTGAGCCGGGTGGACGGCCTGATCGTCGCCGGCGGCCCCGACGTGGACCCCGTCCACTACGGGGCCCCGCGCGACCCCCGTACGGGAGCCCCCGCGACCGTCCGCGACGAGTGGGAGCTGGCGCTGATCGGGGCGGCGCTGGCCTGCGGGGTTCCGCTGCTGGGGATCTGCCGGGGCATGCAGGCGCTGAACGTGGCGCTCGGCGGCACCCTCATCCAGCACATCGACGGCCACGTCGACACCCCCGGCGTCACCTCCTGGCACCCGGTCCGGCCGGTCCCCGGCACGCGGTACGCGAAGCTGGTCCCGGAGGTGGCGGACGTCCCGACCTACCACCACCAGGCCGTCGACCGCGTGGGCCGGGGCCTGATCGTCTCGGCGCACGCCGAGGACGGCACGGTGGAGGCCATCGAACTCCCGGAGGGCGAAGCCTGGGTCCTGGGCGTCCAGTGGCACCCGGAACGCGACAAGGACACCCGTGTCATGGCAGCCCTCCTGGAAGCCGCCACGACTTTTTGACGCACCGCTCGCGCGTCTCGGCCGCAAGCGGCCTCCCCGGCTTCGCGCCGCTGCGCCGGACTCCGTCCGTCGGCCTGCCGGGCGGGGCCGCTGCGCGTGGCCGGGCCCGGCCCTCGTCTGCGGGTATGGTGCCGCTGCGCGGAGCCGGCCCCTCCCCGCCCTTCCTCCGTTCCCGCCTCAATCGCCGGCGCGGCTGAAAGACCCAGGCGCTGCCCGGCCCCGTTGCCGCGCGCAGCTAACGACACGGCGCTCCGCGCCCGCGCCTCAAACGCCGGCGGGGCTGGATTGCCCTGCGGGCAAACCAGCCCGCCTGGTGCAGCCGCACTAGGCAGCGGTGGTCAGCCAAAATCCAGCCTCGCCCGGGGGCCCCTCCCAGCGGTAGCTGGGGGAGTTTGAGGCGCGGGGTCTGGGGC
>NZ_JBHWBP010000240.1:0-12066 GCF_042735575.1 Streptomyces sp. NPDC059564
CGCCAGCTGTACGGTCACGCCTGCGGCGAACGGCACGTACGTCACCATCTCGGGCGAGGGGTTCACGGCCCCCCGCGCCCTCAACGACGGCGAGTCCACCGAGCCCCTGAACGTGGACGCGAAGGGCAACTTCCTCCTGAAGCGCTTCCAGAAGAACGTCGACTACACCGTCCTCGCGGTCAACGAAGACCAGAACTTCACCTTCGTGAACTGCAAGGTCGTCAAGCCGGGCGGGACAGTGCCGACCGGGACCGCCAGCTGTACGGTCACGCCCGCGGCGAACGGCACGTACGTCACCATCTCGGGCAAGGGATTCACGGCCCCCCGCACCCTCAACGACGGCGAGTCCACCGAGCCCCTGAACGTGGACGCGAACGGCAACTTCCTCCTGAAGCGCTTCCAGAAGAACGTCAACTACACCGTCCTCGCGGTCAACGAAGACCAGAGCCCGACCTTCGTGAACTGCAAGGTCGTCAAGGCGGGCGCGACGAACCCGAACCCCCAGGTCCCGCGGCCCACGCCCCCCGCCCAGCCTTGATCCCGGCGGGACTTCGAGGCAGCCGCCGAGGCGAGAGCCGCGGCGGCGGCCTCCTGACTTCTGGCAGGCTGGGTGCATGACGCGGTACGCACCCCCCGAGTTCCTCCGGATCACCTGCCGGGCGGACCTCACCCCGGAGCGCAGGGGGGAGATCGTCGACTGCTGGACCCGCGTGGTCAACGGCGGCGGGGCCGTCATCGCGGCGGCGTTCCCGACGCCGCCCGTCGATGACGGCCACGTCGCGCCGGCGGTCGACGAACTCCTCGGCGGGCTCGCCCCCGAGCACGACAGACTGCTCGTCGCCACCGTCGGGGGCACGCTCGCCGGCTGGCTGATCGTCCGCCGCGAGCGGCATCCGCTGGCCGCCCACTGCGGGGTGGTCAACCACGTCCAGACGCACCCCGGGTTCCGGGGCCGCGGGATCGGCGCCGCGCTGATGAACCGGGCCGCCCTCCTCGCCCGGAGGGAACTGGGCCTGGAACGGCTGAAACTCGCCGTCCGCGGAGGCGTGGGACTGGAGGACTTCTACCGCGGGCTGGGCTGGGTGGAAGTCGGCCGGTTCCCCGCCGTGCTGCGGGTCGCTCCCGGCGACGACCGCGACGAGATCCTGATGACCCTGCCCCTGTGAACGGCCCGATCCGGCCGCCCACAGGGGCCTGACGCCATCCCTCCCCCGGCAGCTCCGGACACAATGAGCGTCCGAACGGTTACGGTGGTATGACGTTCGCCGCCACGGATGCGCATTCCTCGCCGGGGAGGAACAGCCGGTATGAGCAACGCCCCCTTGCACCTGGAACCGCCGCACCAGGAACCGCTGTACCTGGAACCGCGTCTGGAGCCGCCGTTGGCGTCCCTGCTCGGCTCGGCGCCGTTCCTGCACGGGCTCGTGGACGCCCTGGGCTCGCCCCTCAACGTCGTGCTGCCCGAGCGGATCGCGGACAACGCCGAGCTGTTCCACGCCGTCCTGCGCCGCCACCGGCTCGCCGGCCGGGTCTACTTCGCGCACAAGGCCAATCGCTCCAGCGCCCTGGTACGACGGCTCACGACGACCGGCGCCGCCCTGGACGCCGCGTCCACCGGGGAGTTGCAGCACGCCCTCGGATCCGGTTTCACCGGGGACCGGATCATGGCGACCGGCCCCAAGGACCCCGAGTTCCTCTGGCTCGCCGCCCGGACCGGAGCCACGGTCCACGCCGACGGCGGGCGGGAACTGGAGGAGGCGGCCCGCCTCGTGCGCGCGTACGGGCTGCCGCGGCTGCGGGTGGTGCTGCGGCTGTCGGGGTTCGAGACGTCCGGCGCCCGGACCCTGTCGCGCCGCAGCCGCTTCGGCACCTCCTTCAAGTCCCTGGACACCCTGCTCGGCACGCTCGCCCGGCACGAGGACGCGCTGGATCCCGTCGGCGTCGGCTACCACCTGGACACCACCGCCACGGACGAGAAGGCGACGGCGCTGGAGGGGTGCCTGCGGGCGCTGGAGGAGTTGCGATTACGGGGCTTCCAGCCGCGCGCCGTCGACGTCGGCGGCGGCTTCGGCGTCAGCTACCTGGCCCGCGCCGACCAGTGGGACCGCTACACCACCGAGCTCACCCACGCCGTCATGGGCAGGCGACCGCCCCTGACCCGGGGCGGCCACGGCTACGGGCTGCGCGTGGAGAACGGCACCCTGCGCGGCGCGCTGAGCCTCTACCCGGCGCACCGCCCGGTCGCGGGCGCCGCCTACCTCGACGAGCTGCTCTCGCGGACCGCGCCCGGCCTGGGCCGGCCGCTCGGCGTCCTGCTGCTGGAGGGCCTCTGCGACCTGTACGCCGAACCGGGCCGGGCCCTGACCGACCAGTGCGGGCTGTCGCTGGGCCGGGTGGTGGACGTACGGCACACGGAGTCCGCCGAGCCCCTGGTGCGGCTCGCGATGAACGCGGGCGACGTGAGCCTGGAGGACCACGGGGTGCTCATGGACCCGGTGCTCCTCCCCCGCGACGGCTCCGCCACCGCGGACGACGGGCCCGTGGGCGTGCACCTGGTGGGGAACCTGTGCCTGGAGGCGGACCTGATCACCCGCAGGACGGTCTTCCTGCCCCGGCTGCCGCGACCGGGCGACCTCCTCGCCTTCGCCAACACCGCAGGCTACTGCATGGACTTCACCGCCACGCACGCGCAACAGCAGCCCGTCGCACGCAAGGTCGCCGTCCACGAGGAGGCGGGGTCCTGGCGCTGGTGCCTCGACGAGCAGTACTGGCCGGTCGGACGTACGGGGGGACACCAGGGATGAGGTACGACAGCATCACGGAGGCCATCGGGAACACGCCGCTGGTCCGGATCGACCCGGCCGTGCACGGCCTGCGCACCATCGACCTCTACGCCAAGCTCGAAATGCTCAACCCCTTCGGCTCGTTGAAGGACCGCGCCGCCTGGAACATGGTCCGGGGCGGCCTGGCGGGGGCCGCGGAGCGCGGCGAGACGGTCGTCGAGCTGTCCAGCGGGAACACCGCCAAGGCCCTGGCCCTCATCGCCGGACTGCACGGGCTGCCGTTCAAGAGCGTCACCAACCGCATGCGCGTCCCGGAGATCAAGGATCTGCTCCTGCTGCTCGGCGCCGAGATCGAGGAGCTGCCCGGGCAGACCGAGTGCCTCGACCCGACCAACCCCGACGATCCCCTGACCCTCTTCCACCGGGAACTGACCCGGCCCGGCAGCGCCCACCTCCACACCGACCAGTACTTCAACGTCCGCAACACGCAGGCGCACGCCTCCGGCACCGGGCCCGAGATCATCGCCGACCTGGACGGCCGGGCACCGGACTGGTTCATCGCCTGTGTGGGCACCGCCGGTTCGTCCACCGGGGTGGCCCGGGCGCTGCGGGCGCGGGACCCCGGGGTGAGCGTCGTGGGCCTGGTCGGGCAGAAGTCGGACTTCATACCCGGCATCCGCAACGCCGACGAGGTGCAGGAGGTCGGCCTGTTCGACCCGGCCACGTACGACGCGATCGAGGCGGTCGGCTCGGACGAGGCCATCGACGGGATGCTGACGCTGCTGCGCCGCTGCGGGCTGCTCGCGGGGCCGACGGGCGGAGCCGCGTACCACGGCGCCGTACGGCACCTGCGGCCCTTCGACGGGGCGTCGGCGGAGCGCAGGACGGCCGTCTTCATCGTCTGCGACCGGGTGGAGGGCTACGTCGGCTACCTGCGGCGACGCCGCCCCGAGCTGTTCGGGCTGCCCCCGGTGCGGAACTCGGTGGCCACGCTGACCGACGCCGAACTGGGCGCCGTGGCGCGGATCGACGCGCACGACGCCCGCAAGTGGATCGAGGAGCGGCGCCCCTTGGTGATCGACCTGCGCGGACCGTTCGCGTACGCCGCCCTGCACATCGAGGGCTCGGTCAACATCGTGGACGAGATCTTCGAGGAACTCCTGCGCGGCGGACTGCCGTTCGGCAAGGGGCAGCCGATCCTGCTGGCCTGCCCCGTCGGCGAGAAGTCCGTGCGGTACGCGGCGCTGCTGACCCGGATGGGCCATCCGGACGTGCGCAGCCTGGCCGGGGGCATCGTGGCGTGGCGGGACGCGGGCGCTCCGCTGGTGCGTGAGTGAGCGCCGCGGCCGGGCCCCTCGCGGAGATCGCCGCACTCGCCTCCTGGCAGCGTCCGCTGCGCGCCCAGTTCCCGATCGTCGCCGCCCATCCGGGGCTGTCCTACCTGGACAGCGCGGCCACGGCGCAGAAGCCGCAGGCCGTCCTCGACGCGGTGCTGGAGTACCTGACCACCTCCAACGCCAACGCGGGCCGGGGCTCGTACCCGTGGGCCAACGCCACGACCGCCCTGGTGCGCCGGGCCCGCGACCGGGTCGGGGAGTTCCTGGGTGATCCGGAGCCGGACCGGTCCTCGGTGTACTTCACGAGCGGTACGTCGGAGGGGCTGCGTTCCGTCGCCCGGGACTGGCTGCCCGGTCTGCTCGCGGACGGGGACGAGATCGTCGTCCCGTTCGGCGACCACGAGGCGAACCTGTCGCCGTGGCTGGAGGCGCGCGGGCTGCTGGCCCGGCAGGGGGTCCGCGTCCTGGTCCGGGAACTCCCGTACCAGGCGTCGTCCGGCGACTACGACCCGGACGCGCTGGCCGCCCTCGTGGGGCCGCGGACCCGGTTCGTCGCCGCCACGCACGTGCACCACGTGTACGGGGCCGACATGAACGTGGACCGGATCCGGGCGGCGGTGGGCCCGCGGGTGCCGATCTGCCTGGACGCCGCGCAGAGCGTCGGCCACCTGCCGGTGTCCGTGGCGGACCTCGACGTCGACTTCGTGGTGTTCTCCGGGCACAAGGCCATGGCCCTGCCCGGGACGGGGGCGGTCTGGGCCCGTCAGCGGCGGGGGCCCGTCTTCCGGCCGGGCGGCTGGAGCGGCACCCCGAACACGGCCGGGATCGTCTCCCTCACGGCGGCGCTCGACTGGCTGGAGTCCGCCGGCACCGGGCGCGTCGAGCGGTGGACCTCGGCGCTGGCGTCCCGGCTGACGGACGCGCTCGGGCGCATGCCGGCGTACGAGGTGCTCGGCTGCCGGTCGAGCCTGGCGGCCGCGTCCGAAGTGCAGCGGCGCACGAGCATCGTGACGTTCCGCCGCCGCGGGATCGATGCCCGGGACCTCGGTTTCATCCTGTTCGGGCACGGCTTCATGGTGCGTTCCGACGGGCACTGCCAGGCGGGGCGGGACGAGAAGGAGGGATCGGTGCGGGTGAGTCTGCACGTGCACAACACGCTTGAAGAGGTGGAAGCGCTCGTCGCCGCGCTCGCCAGTCTGCAATGATTTCCATTGTGGTTATGAGCACGATGACGGCACGGACGGCGGCGCGGTGGGTGGAGCGCTGGGAGAGACAACAGCAGCGGTACGCGGTCGACCGCGAGGAACGGTTCACGGTGATGGCCGACGTGGTCGAGCGGGTGACGCTCGGCCGGGCGGCGCCGCTCGTCCTCGACCTCGGCAGCGGCCCGGGCGCCCTGGCCTCCCGGCTGGCCGCCCGGCTGCCGGAGGCCGAGGTCCTGGCCGTCGACGCCGACCCGCTGCTGCTGGAGCTGGGCAGCTGCCACTACGGGCCCGCCCT
The DNA here is from genome assembly GCF_042735575.1 of Streptomyces sp. NPDC059564. Lineage (NCBI taxonomy): Bacteria > Bacillati > Actinomycetota > Actinomycetes > Kitasatosporales > Streptomycetaceae > Streptomyces > Streptomyces sp. NPDC059564. Next base: position 5,621 of record NZ_JBHWBP010000240.1, read on the forward strand.
GCGCTACGTCGAGGCGCTGATCGGCGAGCCCGGCTGGCTGGACGCGCTCGCCCTGCGCCGCCCGGTCGACGCGGCCGTCTCCGCGACGGCCCTGCACTACCTCGGCGAGGACACCCTGCGCCGGGTCTACGGGGAACTCGCCCGCGCCCTGCGGCCCGGGGGCGTCCTCGTCAACGGCGACCACATCAGACCCGACGCCGACCGGGTGTGCGAACTCGCGCTGCACGTCGGGCGATCGCGCAGCGAACGGCACCCGGACACCGGCGAGGACTGGGACTCGTGGTGGGCGCAGGCGGCGGCCGATCCGGAACTGGCGCCGCTCCTCGCACGGCGCGGCCGCGGCCGCCACCCGCACTGCGAGGGCAACGACCTGACCCTGTCCGGCCATGTGGCCCTGCTGCGCGAGGCGGGGTTCGCCCAGGCGGGCTCCGTCTGGCAGTTCGGCCACAGCCACGTCGTGGTCGCGGTCCGCTGAGTCGGGGCCCGCTCCGGACGGGCCGCCCCGTCCGCCGGGGTGCGTCACGTCCGGGGCGGGTGCAGCACCGCTCGCCGGAACGCGTCGAGTCCGGCGGTGTCGTCGGCTTCCCGCCGCTCGGCGGGGATCCCGGCGGCCAGCACGTAGAGGGCCGTTTCGGCGATGCCGTCCACGCCGAGGGCGTCCTCGAGTTCGCTGTCGCGGAAGGCCACCGTCTGGAAGGGCCCCAGGCCCAGCGCGGTGGCGGTGAGGGCGAAGGTCTGGCCGAGGTGGCCGGCGTTCATCAGCATCACCCGGTAGGCGCGGGGGGCCCGGTACTTGCTGCTCATCCGTTCCACGACGGCGGTCACGAACACCGTGATCGCGGCTTCGCCGACGGCTTCCTGGTCGAAGCTCAGGTGCGCCGCCCGCTCCCGGGTGAAGCCGGGGTCCAGCAGTTCCAGCGAGTGTTCGAGGACGTTGTAGTGGTAGAGCCCCGGCGTGACCCCGTCGACCGCGAAGACGCCGACGTACGCCTCCAGTTCGTGGCGGGAGCCACCGGCCGCGCTGGTGCGCTTCATGAGGGCGCCGAAGTCGTGGCCGTCGAGGAACTCGCTGGGGCCGAACACCATCGCGAGCAGTCCCGACAGCAGCGGGAGCGGCAGGTTCACCTGCCGGAAGCTGCGGTGGGTGCGGCGCTGGTAGAGCGTGCGGACGAATCCGGCGTCCACGTCGAGGGGGGCCCGGGGCAGCAGGATCCGGTCCGCGGCGGGGTAGTTCTTGAACAGCGCGGGCCGCTTTCCGGCGCGGAATTCCTCGTTGACCTCCGAGGATTCGGTGTAGTCGGCGTCCTTGCTGGAGAAGTGCAGCGCGCCGGCCTCCGGCGACCAGGTCTCCCACTGCTCGGCCAGCCGTCCGTCGCGTTCGCCCTCGTCGGCGGAGACGAGGAATCCGAGGGAGTGCAGTTCGGCCACGGCCGCGCGGCAGGATTCCGGATCGTGGTCCGGGAACGTCTCCACGGCCTCGTCGCCGGTGGTCCAGTCGGTGAATGCGGCGAGGATGTCGGCCGCCATGGGCGCGAGCGAGACCTCGGTACCGCTGAGGTAGTTCTGGATGACGAACGAGCCGTCACGCCAGTAGCAGAGGAGGTTGTGCGCGCGGCGCAGCAGCATGGGGTCTCCCTTGGTGACCGGGGGCCGGGTTCACCGGCCCCCGACCGGTCTTCTCGACGTGTCAGCGCTGGAAGTGGACCTTGATGGTGCGGGCCTGGACGGGCTTGGCGGCGAGCTCGATCTTCTTCATGGTCTTCTCCTTCAATCCGTATTCGGCTCGGGGATTTCATTTCCCTGCGCCGCTGATGAACACCATTCTTCCGCGCGTGCGAAGGGCGGCCAAGTCACGGGATTCCGGGACTGATTGCCGGTCCGGGGTCAGCCGACGTCGTAGAATTCCCGGCCATCGATATAACGGACGGTGGCGAGGTCCCGGAGGACGCTTTCCAGCACTTCGTGGCGCAGTTCCACGAGCAGGGGATAGGTGAGGTCGTTGACGGTGGGCACGATCGGGTCGCCGCTGCGGACGAATTCCCGTACGCCCACGAAGCTCTCCAGCTTCTTCAGCTCCTCGAGGCCCGTGTAGGCCCTCAGGGTCCCCTCGACCGGCGAGATCATCGGCGCGCCGGCGACGAACTGCTTCACCTCGTACCGTTCCCGGTGGCGCGCCAGGAACCGTTCGGGACGGACGTAGGCGTCCGCCGTCCAGTTGAGCTGCGACTCCCCGGTCGCCGTCCGCGCGTAGTGCGCGGTGCTCCCACCGCCCATCCGGGCCGCGACCTCGATCACGCACGGGCCGGCCGGGGTCATCTTGACCTGGACGTGGGCGGGTCCGTGGCGGATGTCGAGGGCGTCCAGCACCTGCTCGCAGTAGTCGATGATCCGGTCGGTCCGCTCGCCCTCGTACGGGAGCAGGACCATGCCGTCGCAGAGGTCGAGGACCCCGTTCGCGGTGATGTGCGTCGAGGTCCAGATGTCGCACACGTGGTGCTTCCCGTCCCGGCTGACCATGTTGACGGCGAATTCCGGGCCGGCGAGGTACTCCTGGGCCAGGACCTTGTGGTTGGGCTCCGAGAAGAGGTCGTCCGTGCCGACCAGGGACTCGTACGCGCGGACCGCCTGTTCGGGGGTGTCGCAGTAGTGGATGCCGTCGCTTCCGGCGCTGCTGAGGGGTTTCACCACGATCCTGCCGTTCAGTTCGCGGTGCCAGCCCTCCAGCTGTCCGGCGTTCTCGATCAGCAGTTGGCCCGCTCCGCGCAGACCGGCCGCCTTGATCTTCTCGACCATCACGTACTTGTCGCGCCGGGCGGTGCTTCCCGCGGTGCCGTTCGTCGGCAGTCCCAGCCGTTCGCTCAGCAGGTCCGCGAAGGCGACCCCGTACTCGCTGTCGGGGATGACCGCGACCGGTTCGTACCGGGACAGCTTCCGGAGGGTTTCCTCCAGGTCGCCGTGGTGGACCACTTCGTCCGCGAAGCCGGTGGGCACGACCGGCTCGTAGAACTTCGGGCGCACGGGCGTGCTCTGCACGTGGATCGCCGCGTATCCGCGTTCCTCGAACGCGCCGACCAGGCCGCCGGAGCGGCAGGCGGGGCTCGCGTCGACGAGGGCGACGTATCCGTTTACCACCATGATGTCCCACCTTTACTTGTGTTCCCGCGGGCCCGGACCGGCGGCCGGGGCGGGGCCGAGCCAGACGGCCGCGTGCGGTGCGAGGGTGCTGTCCGTCGACGGATCGCTGGAGATCAGGACGGTGTGCCCGTCCGGCAGGGGTACCGGACGGGCGGAGAAGTTCACCATGCAGACGAGGCCGTCGCCCCTGCGGAAGGCGAGGACGTCCTCGTCGGCCGGAAGCCAGCCGAAGGCCCCGTCCCGCAGGCAGGCCAGGGAGTTCCGCAGGCCCATGGCGCGGCGGTACAGGCGGAGCGGGGAGGCGGGGTCGGCCTCCTGGGCCTCCACCGAGAACGGGGCCCAGTCCGCCGGCTGCGGGAGCCAGGGCCGTGAGCCGGGGCCGCCGAACCCGAAGGGGGGCGCCTGCCCGGACCACGGCAGGGGGACGCGGCAGCCGTCCCGGCCCGGGTTCTCGCCGTGGGAGCGGAAGTGGACGGGGTCGCGCCGGGCCTCCGGGGGCAGGTCCTCCACCTCCGGAAGCCCCAGTTCCTCACCCTGGTAGAGGTAGACGGAGCCGGGCAGGGCGAGGGTGAGCAGGGCCGCCGCGCGGGCGCGCCGGGTCCCGAGGGCGAGGTCCGTGGGGATGCCGGAGGCGACGGTGGCGAAGTCGAAGGAGGTGTCCGCCCTGCCGTACCGGGTGACCGTGCGGGTGACGTCGTGGTTGCACAGCACCCAGCTCGCCGGGGCACCGGCCCGGTCGCTCGTGGCGAGGGAGGCGTCGATGGTCTCCCGCATCCGGGCCGGGTCCCAGGCGCTGCCCAGGAACGCGAAGTTGAAGGCCGCGTGGAGTTCGTCGTCGCGCAGGTAGCGCGCCAGCCGCGCGCCGTCCCGGATCCAGATCTCGCCGATGAGCACGCGCTCGTCCGGATAGGAGCGCGCGATCCGTCGCCACGAGCGGTAGATGTCGTGCAGCTCCTCGCGGTCGACGTACGGGTGCGGCCCCGGCCCGCCGCCGGAGGCCGTGGCCAGGTCGGGGAGGTCCGGGTCCTTCGCCAGCAGGTTCGCGGAGTCGACCCGCACCCCGGCGACGCCGCGGTCGAACCAGAACCGCAGGACCGACTCGAACTCGGCGCGTACCGCGGGGTGGTTCCAGTCGAGGTCGGGCTGCTCGGGGGTGAAGAGGTGGAGGTACCACTCCCCCGGCTTCCCGTCGGCGTCCGTGGTCCTGGTCCAGGCGGGTCCGCCGAACTCGGAACGCCAGTCGTTGGGAGGCAGCTCGCCCGTCCCGCCCCGGCCGGGCCGGAAGTGGAACCGCTCGCGCTCGGGGCTCCCCGCGGGGGCCGCGAGGGCGGCGCGGAACCACGCGTGCTCCACGGACAGGTGGTTGGGGACGATGTCGACGACGAGGCCGATGCCCAGTGCCCGGGCCTCGGCGATGAGCAGCTCCGCCTGCGCGAGGGTCCCGAACGCGGGATCGATGTCCCGGTAGTCGGCGACGTCGTAGCCGCCGTCGGCCATGGGCGAGCGGTACCACGGGGTGATCCACAGCGCGTCGACGCCGAGGGCGGCCAGGTACGGGAGCCGGGCCCGGAGCCCGGTGATGTCCCCCGTACCGTCGTCGTCGCCGTCGGCGAAGCTCCGCGGGTAGACCTGGTAGACCACGGCGTTCCACCACCAGCCGCGCGGCGGCCTCGGTGATCGCTCTGCGTGCACCGTCGATGTCCTTTACACACGGGGGCCGACTCGGACAGGGCGGGGCGTACGGGTCTCAACCCACGCGGCGGACCACGCGCGCCGGGTTCCCCACGGCGACGACCCCGGCCGGGAGGTCCTTGGTGACGACGCTGCCGGCGCCCACGATGGTGTTGGCGCCGATGGTGACTCCGGGCAGGACGATCACGCCTCCGCCGAGCCAGGCGCCGTCCCCGATCGTGATGGGTCCGGCGCTCTCCCACATGCCGTGCCGCAGCTCGGCGGATTCGGGGTGGTTCGCGGTGTACAGCTGGCAGCGGGGTCCCATGCGCACGTCGGAGCCGATGGTGATCGGCGCGCAGTCGAGGAGGACCGCGTCGAAGTTGATCCGGGAGCGTTCCCCGATCCTGATGAAGAACCCGAATTCGCAGAGGAACCGGGGCATCACCCGCACCCCGGGTCCGACGTCCGCCAGCAGCTCCCCCAGGATCCGGTCCCGCTCCCGCTGGTCTGCGAGCGAGGTGGCGTTGAACCGGTCCAGGAGGTCTTCGCACCGCTTGCGGTGGGGGCGCAGCGAGGGGTCGTTGGCCAGGTACGGCTCTCCCGCCGCCATGCGGCCCCTGATCTCGTCGATCGCGTCCGTCATCGCGGCTTGCTGCCCACGACCATGGACTCCGGGCCCGCCAGGTGCTGGACCCGGGTGTCGGTGAAACCGCAGTCGCGCATCCATCCGGCGCAGTCGGCACCCGTGTAGTCGAAGCCCTGCGGGACTTCCATGTGCATGATGAGGCTGAGGATCAGGCCGATGGCGTTGTCGCGCCGTTCGTCGTCGATGAGGGTCTCGTAGACCAGTACGGCGCCGCCCGGGGGCAGGGCGTCGTAGGCCTTGCGCAGCAGGAGTTTCTTCTCCCGCAGACCCCAGTTGTGGAGCACGTGCCCGAAGACGATGACGTCCGCCCGGGGGAGGTCGTCCTCGAAGAAGTCGCCCTCCTGGAAGACCTGCCGGCCGGCCAGGCCGTGGCCTTCGGTGTAGGCCTGGAAGCCCTCGCGGGTCGGCGCCAGGTCGAACCCGGTCGCGGTGAGGTGGGGGTGGCGCAGCAGCACCTGGGTCGACAGGGCTCCTTCCGCGCAGCCGATGTCGGCCAGGGTGCGGTGGCGCTCCCAGGGGAACGTCCCGGCTATCGCGCGCGCGGAGTCGATGCTGAGGGCCGTCATATCGCGCTGGAACGAACGGACGGAGCCGGAGGTCCCGTAGAGGGAGGCGTAGTAGTCCCGGCCGGTGGACGCCCCGTTCAGGGCCTCCCCCGAGCGCAGTACCCGGGTGAGGTCGTCGGCCATGCCGGTGCTCCGCGCCAGGAAGCTGCCGCCGAGGTAGGCCTCCTGTCTGCCGGGGTCCAGATACTCGCTGGAGGCCGGGGAGTTGGCGTAGCGCCCGTCGTGCTTGTCCAGGAGTCCGAGGGCCACCAGCGCGTCGAAGAAGTCGGCCGCGACCCGGCCGTGCACTCCGGCGCGGCCGGCCAGTTCGCCGGATTCCAGGGGGCCCCGGGAGAGTTCGGTGAAGACTCCGAGTTCGAGCGCGCTCAGCATGGTCTTCGTTTTCCAGTGCGCCCACATCAGATCGACGACCTGTTGTGCGGAAG